>CAZTJX010000263.1:0-2362 GCA_964613755.1 uncultured Demequinaceae bacterium
GTCCGGTGAGCACGGGGCGAGACGGAAGGGACACGAGCGCGCCCTCCGAGCCCGTGATGAGCGAAATGGCGAACAGCCCGACAAGCGTGACGAAGATCGAGGACACCTGGACGAGTGCGACCGTTGCGACGGCGAGAGGGCGGGCGACGTTGCGTCGCGTCAGCAGCCGCAGGTTGATGGCGGCGGGCCCGACGCCCGCGGGGGCGACGAGAGCGACATAGGCGGCTGCGACCTGCGCGAGGAACACGCGAACAGGCGGTAGCTTCACGGGGGAGAAGGCGATCATTGCGAGAGAGGCCCCGGCGAAGCTGAGGAGGGCCCACAGGAAGACGCTCGCCGCCCACCACGGGGAGGCCACACTGATCGCCGAGATCACCTCGTCGGCCTTGAAGGTCGAGAGGATGAGCCCCGCTGCGACGAGCCCGAGCACGATCGTGAGGACGGTGCGAAGCCCGAACCGGGTGATGTTCTCGGGAGCCGGTGGGGCCTCGGGAAGCCGCTCGAGGATCTCCGAGCGAACGTCTCGCAAGACCGAACCCCGCGCCTTGGCCTCGATGCGCGTCGCCCGGGGCAGCACGATCGCCTGGAAGAAGGGTGCGCACGCGGAAACCTCGGCCTCTCCGAGGGCGCGGAAGGCCGCGTCGACGGCGCACTGTGGCCCTACCTTCGCCGCCGTCATGCCGATCACCTGAACGGTGTCGATTCGGCGCGAGAGGGTTCCCGAGGCGACCTCGCCCATCTCCCAGCTCGTGAGCCACACCTCGGGGACGCCGGTCTGCTCGTCGGCACCTATCAGCACGGTCTCCGACGTGACGGAGCGGTGGGTGATGCCCGCCCTGTGGGCCTTGAGGAACTCCGTCCAGATGGCGTCGAGGATCTCGTCCGTGACGTCCTCGGGGGCGAAGTCAGCGAAGGGCCGGCAGTGAGTAGGACGCTGATAGACCAGGACCATGGTGTCGCGCGACTGGGCCATCCCGAGGGGTCGAGGTGTCCGGACGCCGGCCGTCCTGGCGGCATGGGAGACGAGCGCGGTTCCCTCGGCGGTGTGCCGCAGGCTGAGGTCGGGGCCGAAATCCAGGCCCCGCAGCCGCCCGGTTCGCCAGAACTTGGAGAGCGCGTCGGCGATGTGCCGATCACCGTCGAGGGCGACGGCGACCAGGCGGTGGCCGGCGCGCGTCGTGAGGTCATACACGCGGCCCTGACGCGTATGGCCGAGCGCGCTCGCGATCGGGTCGAGGCCGGTGGGGACGAAGCCGTCGTCGGAGTCGATGCGTACGAGGCGCTTGACCTCGAAGCCGGAGCGGCGGATCGCGTCGACCAGGACGAAGCCGTAGGCGCGGTCGTTCGTGGAACCCAGGGCGTAGCGCGCCACGAGCCCGATCGAACGGCCGATCAGAACGGTGACAAAGCCGGCGGCAATGGTCACCAGGCCGCTGATCAGCGCGATCGCGAGCCCGGCCCAGAGCGCGACCCACGAGCCGGCGACCACTCGATTCGAGCGTCGGCGCCCCGCCGTCGTGAGCATGGCGGCGAGGCCGGCGAGGTACGCGGGCATCGTCACGTCGGTCATGGTCTCGCGCGTGACGCTCAGGCTGTGGATGAGATCGGCAGAACCCCAGCGGCGCGTGGTCTCCGCGGCGCGGAGCGCCGCGACGATGCCGAGCGCGAGCGCCCCGAGGGACTCGACGATGCGCCGCGGCTCGCGGCGAACGAAGAGCACGATGACGACCGCGAATGGCACCCCGAACGTGAGGATTCCCTCGAGGACGTTGACGGGCGCGACGAGGACGCGCCGCAGCGTCTTTGCGAAACCCTGGACGTCCGAGGTGATGCCCTCGGTGGTCCCGGACGCGTAGGCGCCCAGCAGAAGAAGGAGGACGATGCCGACGAGGGCGGCGGCCAGGTTCAGGAAATCGCTCGGGCGATGGATGCGCTCGCGGGGGGCATCGACGATCTGAATCGATCCCGTGTCGACGGGGGCCTCGAGGGGCTCGCTCGTCGCATCGGCGGTCATGTCCCCACTCTAGGAGGGGCACGCTCCCCTAGGCGAGTTTCAGGGCCGTCAGCCACGAGTCGGGCGCGAGATCCGGACCGAGAAACGAGACGAGGTCCAGCAGTGCGTGTGCGGCAAGGAGTGGGCCCAGGCGGCCCTTTTTGGCGAAGTAGCCCGCGAAGACCAGCCCCATGACGGCGTTCCCGAGCGCCATGGGCCAGCCCTGGTACAGGTGGTAGGTGCCGCGCAGAAGCGCCGAGGCGACGACCGCCGAGCGGGGGTTCCACGCGAGGTCCCTGAGACGCGTGACGAGGAATCCGACAGCGATGACCTCCTCGAGCAGGGCCACCGAGATCGCGGCGAGAACGA
>CAZTJX010000264.1:0-2361 GCA_964613755.1 uncultured Demequinaceae bacterium
CGCCCCAAGGTTTCCGTAGAGGCGTGTCGCAGCGTTCTCGCGCACCGCACACGTATTGATCACCACGACATCGGCGGTGTCTTCGCCCTCGGGGGCCCGGACGTATCCGGCGCTCTCGAGCAATCCAGCCATGTGTTCGGAGTCATGAACGTTCATCTGACACCCGAGGGTCCGTACGAGGTACGTCCGAGCTGCGGAAGAGTCCGTCATCGCGCTATCCGGCCACGGCCTCCGCACGCAACTCGCGGATGACGGTGACCTTGACCTCCCCGGAATGTTTCGGACTCTCGTTGATGCGTCTGGCTATCGTACGTGCCAACTCGGGAAGTTCATCGTCCCCGACGATTTCGGGCGTGACCACGACACGCACCTCTCGACCGGCCTGCATCGCCACAACGTCGCTCACGCCGGGAATCTCTCGCACCATGCTTTCGAGACTTGAGATGCGCTCGACGTAGCCATCGAAGTCCTCACGGCGGGCGCCGGGGCGTGAGGCCGACAACGCATCCGCGATCTGGACGATCACGGCCTCGAGGGATTCCATGGGTACCTCGTCGTGATGCGCGGCTATTGCATTCACGACGATGTCCGTCTCCCCACCCTCTGCGGCAAGTCTCGCGCCCAGTGCGGCGTGAGTGCCCTCGCCTTCGCCCGTGTGTGCCTTGCCAAGGTCGTGGAGAAACGCGGCCCGACGCGCAATCTCGGGATCCGCTCCGATCTCCTCGGCAATCGCCGCAGCCAGTCCTGCACACTCGACCAAGTGCGCGAGGACGTTCTGACCGTACGAGGTACGCAACCGAAGACGCCCCAAGGTCTCGATCGTCTCGGAGGAGAGGCCCACGACGTGGGCAGCCTCGGCAGCATCCAATCCCGCAGCGGTCGCCCTCTCGGGCGCCGAAGCCACGGCATCGGCGTAGGCAACCTCAATCCGCTGAGGCTGGACGCGTCCGTCGGCCACGAGCGCCCTGAGCACGACCTCGGCGATCTCCCTGCGTTCAACGTCGAACGACGAGAGGAGAACGGACTCCGCGCCATCATCGAGAATCATCGAGACACCCGTGACGGCCTCGAAGGTCCGGATGTTTCTCCCCTCTCGGCCAATCAGACGACCCTTCATGTCCTCCGATGGCAGTTCGATACGAGTGACGCTCTGTTGGGCCGAGGATTCGACGGCCTGCTGTTGCATGGCAGCGACGAGGATCTCTCGGCCGCGGGTCGCGGCCTCCGCCTCGACACGTTTCTCGATGCGCCGAATCGCGCCCGCCGCATCGGCTTCCGCATCGACGGTCAGCCGTTCGGTCAGTGTCTTCTTCGCCTCGGCGCGATTCAGCCCCGCGATCTCCGCAAGGGCCTTGTCCTGCTTCTCGCGAAGAGTCGCGCGCTCCACCTCGATCTTGCGTTCACTCTTCGCCAGGGCCGCCGCGCGCTCGTCGAGCGTGCGCTGATAGGTTCCAAGACTCCGCTGGTCCTCCGCGATCTCGCGCTCCCTGAGCGCGATGCGCTCCTCGCGCCGCTGTGTCTCTGCGTGGAGGGTTCGCGACTCCTCGCGGATGGCTGCCGCCTCGCGTTGAGCGGACTCCCTCTCGTGGTTCGCCTCCCGCCGGCCCAGCATGACGACGAAGAGCCCCAACAGCGTCAGCCCAAGCACCAGGACGATCTGCACGATCTGGTCGATGGCGATCACGTGACGTCCTCCTCGGCGGGGTCCACCTCCCGATCTTCCCAGATATCGGCACGTTCCAGCCTCCGCACGAGGTCGAACGCTACCCCGGGGGTGTATCCCTTCCTCCCGAGGTGCGCGACGACCCGCCTCACTCTCGCGTCGCGGGGAACACCTGCGAGGGCGGTCCATCGCCGTTCGGCGAGTGTCTGCGCCGCCCCGCGCTCGTCATCGTCGGAGATCTCGGCAAGAGCGCAGGAGACATCATCGGGTTCGAATCCCTTGCGCTGAAGTTCCCGAGCGATCACGCGCCGAGACTGACCCCGCTCGAAGTGACGCGTCCTGGCAATCGTCTGAGACAGGCCCGAGTCATCGATGAGTCCCACCTCTCGATAGCGAGCGATGACCTCATCGGCAACCGCCTCGGTCACCTCGCGCGCGAGGAGGGCCTCCCTCAGTTGTGCCGCACTCCTCGGCGCTCCCGCCACAATCCTCAGCGCGATCTCCCGCGCCCGCTCCGCCGAATCGACGACGACGCTTGGCGATCGATCCTGGATGGAACCGCTCACGATCTACTTGACGGGACTCTCGACGCTGGGCTTGGCCGCCGCGAGGAGGCGCGACGCCTCATCAACATCGCCGGCTACCTCGCTGCCGATGGCCGCGATCGCGACCTCGTCCTCCGCGGAGATTGCGGGTAC
>CAZTJX010000265.1:0-2345 GCA_964613755.1 uncultured Demequinaceae bacterium
ATGAACCTCATGACGAGCGGGCGCGGCATCGCGCACTCCGAGGTCTCGGTGGCCGGGTCCGCGCCCCTGCATGGCGTCCAGCTGTGGGTCGCATTGCCGGCGGACGACGCCGTGGGGCCGAGGGGGTTTGCGCACCTGGTCACGCAGGAGGTGGCGCTCGGGGATATCGACGACGCCGTGGTCACCGGGGGTGGCCGGGTGCGCGTGTTCCTGGGCGAGCTCGCGGGCGTGCGGGCGGACGTGCCGGCGTTCACGCCGCTCGTGGGGGCGGAGCTGACGCTGGAGCCGGGTTCGACGGTGGAGCTGCCCGTGGACGCGGGGTTCGAGCACAGGGTGCTGCTCGACGCGGGTGCGCTCGCGGTCGGCGGCGGATTGCCTGACGCCGCGCCCGACCCGACCGTGCTCGAGCCGAACCAACTCGCCTACGTGCCGCCCGGCCACGACTCGCTCCGCCTGTCCGCCCTCGGCGACGAGCCCGCGCGCCTCATTCTGCTGGGCGGCGCCCCGTTCGAGGAACCGCTGGTGATGTGGTGGAACTTCGTGGGCCGCACCCACGACGACATCGTGGATGCCCGCCGTGAATGGCAGGCGCAGTCGGACCGCTTCGGCAAGGTCTCAGGCTACTCGGGCGAGCGCGCGTGGCTTCCAGCGCCGGAAATCCCGCCGGTAACGCTTCTGCCGCGGAAGCGTTAAGCGTGTCGGGTTGTTCACACATAACGGCCAGCGATTGAAACTGTAGATCGAAACCACTTACACTTGCATCTGCAACCGAAAGGGAAGACCATGGTGCACGCGCTAAGCGCGACGGATGGGCGTACACAGGTAGCGGTTTCGAAGCGAGAGATCCAAAGCGCGAAAGAGACGCTTGATCGATGGAACGCCCGTTCCGCAACGCGTACGACAGGCATTCGGCCCAGAACGGCAAGCCTTCAGGTGCCTCGAGAGCTTGTGAGTCTGTTCACGAGCATCCTTGAGGCGGTGGCCAATGGTGAACGAATCACTGTCGGCACCTTGCCCGACGAACTCAGTACGAGTGTGGCCGCCGAGCAGTTGGGAATCTCGCGACCGACTTTGATGAAGCTCGTCGCTTCGGGCGAATTGCCTGGGCACAAGGTAGGGACGCACACCCGCGTGAAGACGACAGACGTGGTCGCGTTCAGGCGTGCGCGGCGAGAACGCCAGGAAGCGGCATTCGAGGCTTTGCGAGAACTTGAGGGTGACTTCGGCGACGAGTAGGTCCTTCCCGCTAGCCTCGATGCATGACTACGCGGGTACTTGTGGATGCGAACGTGTTGCATTCGCGCACCCTGCGCGACTGGCTCTTCCTGCTCCGCAACGCCACGGGCGGCGGCATGTTCACGGTGACTGCGACGGAAGACATCCTTACCGAAGTTGTCGCGAGTTACCGCCGGCGGTACCCCGCTGCCACCGGAGCGCAGACTCGAAACCTACGCGTCAACCTCGAACAGCAGCTCGACGATCTCTTCTCTGCCTATGAGCCGGCGGAGCATGCTTCAAATGGCGATCCCCGCGATGCGCACGTCCGAGCGGCCGCGACCGCGTCCGGAGTGAGCATGCTGTTGAGCGATGACAAGAACGTTGTGGCCGACAGAGACGACCCGTCACTTGGATACGAAGTCATCACGTCGGACGAGTTCTTCGTGCTCGTTGACGACTCTGCGGCGAAGCACGTACGCCAGGTCGCGCGGGACCAATACGCGTACTGGGCCAATCGTGTTGAGTTCGTCGACCTGCCTGGCCACTTGCGCGACGCAGGCTGTGATGTCTTCGCCGCTCGCGTTGATGAACACGTAAAGGCGAACCTCAAGCGCAAGAAGTAGTCGCGCGGCTGCTCGACGCCTCACATAGACTCGGGACGAACCTTCACGCTGAGGTGCGCCCATGTGCCAGAGAACTGAAAGCGACTCGACGGTCGTGTTGTCGCGGCTCGGTGCGACGGAACCATTTGCGTTTCAACCAAGTGAGCAACGGGCGGCACGGTGAAGGCCTTCGTTGGCGTGACGGATCTCGGTTGGTATCGCGCGCTCGTTTCTCACGGGCTTGAGCACGACGAGGTCAACTTCTGGTTCCCACACTCGAAAGCGGCGTTCAATGCGCTCGACGTGGGTCAGCCCTTCCTGTTCAAGACGCATGTTGACCGCTCGGTTCCCGCGCTCAGCGACCGCATCGTCGGAGTCGGTCTCTACTCGGGATTCGCGAGACTTCGACTGAGTGAGGCCTGGAGCCTGTTTGGGGAGGCCAACGGGGTCGGGTCGCAAGGTGAGCTGCGCGAACGAATCTCCAAGTACCTGGAGGTTCCGCTTCGGCCGTTCGATGACCCGGAG
>CAZTJX010000266.1:0-2333 GCA_964613755.1 uncultured Demequinaceae bacterium
TGCTCAGTTGCGCGATCTCACGCTGAAGGGGCGTGGGGTCCGACGCCGTCTCGCCGAGCAACTGGGCGATGCGGCCCGTCTCGGTGTGCATGCCGGTGGCCGTGACGATCGCGCGCCCCGCACCCCGGGTGACGGCGGTCCCTGCGAACACCATGCATGCGCGGTCACCGAGGCCCGCGGGGCCGTCGAGCGGCGCCACGCCCTTGTCCACGGGTGCGCTCTCGCCCGTGAGCGCCGCCTCGGCGACGGAAAGCGTGGACTCGACGAGCCGGGCGTCCGCAGTGATGGCGTCGCCGGCCCCGAGCACGAGCAGATCCCCCACGACGACATCGAGCGCGGGGATGCGGCCGACGCGACCGTCGCGCACGACGGCGGCCGTGGGCGCTGCCATGCGTTGAAGGGCGGCCACCGCATCCTCGGAGCGGCGCTCCTGGATGAACCCGAGCGCGGCGTTGGCCAGGATGACAACGGCAATGACGATGACGTCGTACGGGATCCCCTCGCGCCCCTCGACCCACCAGGCCGTCAGCGCGATGGCAGTCGCGGCCAGTAGGAGATAGACGAGGGGATCCGCGAAGTGGCTCAGCAGGCGGCGCCACGCGGGTATCGGGCGGCGCGCCACGAGCTGATTCGCGCCATCTCTTTCCAGGCGGGCGGCGGCCTCCTGCGTGCTGAGGCCCCCGGATGTGTCGGTGCGTGTCTCAGTCGCAACCTCCTCCACCGCGTGGAGCGAGGGGTCGAAACCCGGTGACACTGTGGCCATCTGGAACTCCCGTCGCAAGGACCTCTACGTGGGTGATGCTGTTTCCATTGTGGCCCCAACGGCGGTCGGCCCCGCGGCCCTCGCGGGCCGCGGGGAATCGCCTACTCGCAGTACTCGAGTGCGGCCTCGTCCAGGAGATCGGCTGCGGTGGTCATCTTGGCGTCGACGGCCTCGATCTCAGTCCCGATGGACTGTGCGTCGGTCATGAAGGTCTCGAAGTCCGTTGCGTCGGCCGCGGACTCAACGAACGACTGCATGAGCGTCATGCCTTCCGCAACGTCGTCGAGGGCCTGGGTGATCTCGTCCGTCGGCGCGCTACCCCTGGCGGACTTGATCTGCGCGGAGATGTCATCCAGCGTCGCGGAGACGGAGGTTCCCCACTCGTTCACTCCGGACATGTCGCCCGCGAAGGCGGCCTCCATCGCGGAGTCCGAGAGTTCGGGGAGTTCGAAGCCGCCATCTGCGCCGAGAGTGTCGGCAAGTGCGCAGAAGTCGGTGGTATCGCCGTCGCTCGAGGAGCACGCGGTAAGAGAGGCGAGGGCAAGGGCGCCAATGAAGGCGAGTGAGGAGAGTCGTTTCATGGCACCAACCTACCGAAGTCCGTTGAGGGGTGCGCATCGAGGCGCAGTGCGGGGCTCGCTTTCCCCCTTGCGCGCCGACCGCGCTCGCCAGAGACGGCGCGCCCGCTTGACCCACGATCGAACGCATGTTCGAATGGGGGTATGCGCTGGGCGACGCAGGAGATTGCGCGCGAATCCCCCGAGGCGCTACCCGGCCTCGCGAGGCTGTCGATTCTCCTTCGCTCGGTCCGAACGCCCGGCTTCGACGGCGTCACGTTCCACGAGGTAGCGGCCAAGAGCGCGCTCAATCGGGTCCCGGGGACGAGTCGCCTGCCGATGTCATGGACCGTCAACCCGTATCGCGGCTGCACCCACGCCTGCGTGTATTGCTTCGCACGGACGACTCACACCTATCTGGGCCTCGACTCCGGCCGTGACTTCGACTCCCAGATCGTCGTGAAGGTCAACATTGCCGAGGTTCTTGCCGCCGAGCTCGCTCGCCCCTCGTGGGCTCGGGAGCACGTCGCGCTTGGCACCAACACGGATCCCTACCAGCGAGCCGAGGGTCGATACTCGCTCATGCCCGGCATCATCGGCGCACTCGCGCGATCCGGAACGCCGTTCAGCATCCTGACAAAGGGGAGTCTGATTCGCCGCGACCTGCCCCTCCTCGCCGATGCTTCGTGTGACACGGGCGTCTCCGTTGCGCTATCGGTCGCGGTCTTCGACGATGCCCTTCAGTCGACCCTTGAGCCCGGCGCACCGTCGACGGCCGCCCGCCTTGCGACGGTGGAGGCGGCAAGTAGCGCGGGACTCGAGGCCGGGGTGGTCATGGCGCCCGTCCTACCGTTCCTCACGGATTCTCCTGAGCGCCTCGACGAGGCGATGCGCCGCATTCGCGAGGCGGGCGCCTCCGCAGTCTCCTACGACATCCTCAACCTTCGCCCGGGCGTCAAGGAGTGGTTTGCGCGCTGGCTCGCTCGCGAACGCCCCGACCTACGCCCGCGCTA
>CAZTJX010000267.1:0-2327 GCA_964613755.1 uncultured Demequinaceae bacterium
GACGCCGAGGTGACGGTCGGCGATCCGGGGGGCGATGGCGTCGAGCCGCCGGCCGGACGAATCGGTGTCGCGATCAGCGACGTTCGGCTCACGTATCCCGGTGGGCCCGAGGTGCTTCGTGGCCTCACCCTCGAACTCGAACCAGGGCAGCGTCTCGCGCTCGTGGGGCAAACGGGGTCGGGGAAGACCTCGCTCGCCCGGCTCCTCTCTCGGTTCTTCGACCCGTCGGAGGGCGAGATCACACTGGGTGGTGTGAACTTGCGCGACGTCCCGACCCACGCGTTGCGTCGCAGGCTCGCCGTCGTTCCTCAGGAAGGCTTCCTCTTCGACGGCACGATCCTCGTCAATCTTGCGTATGCCCTCCCCGAGGCCTCGCCCGAGGAGCTACGCCGCGCCGCGGAGACGGCCTTCGAGGCGCTCGGGCTCGCTACATGGATGGCGTCCCTCAGCGCCGGCCTCGACACCTCCGTCGGCACGCGCGGAGAGCTCCTCTCTGCAGGAGAGCGACAACTCGTCTCCATCGCGCGCGCGTACCTTAGGGATCCCGATATCCTCATCCTGGACGAGGCGACCTCCGCCGTGGACCCGGCAACGGAACTACGCATCAGTCGTGCGCTCGAGGCCCTCATGGAGGGCAGGACGAGCATCGTGATCGCCCATCGGCTCTCCACCGCCGAACGTGCGGACCTCGTGGGTGTCATGGAATCGGGGAACCTCGTTGAGTTGGGGACGCATCGCGAGCTCGCGAAGGCGGGGGGAACGTACTCCCAGTTGTACGACGCGTGGGTGACTCAGACCAGAGACTGACGCGAAGTGAACCGTGGAATGATGGCCCCATGGCTCTCGATCCTGGCGTCGCCACGCGGCTGAAGCGCGACCCCCAGGGGCTTGTCTGCGCCGTCGTGCAGCAGCACGATACGGGCCAGGTGCTCATGGTGGGTTGGATGAACGACGAAGCACTCGAGCAGACACTGACCACCGGGCGCGTGGTGTTCTGGAGTAGGAGCCGCCAGGAGATCTGGCGCAAGGGCGACACGTCGGGCAACGTCCAGCGTGTCCGATCCGTGTCGATCGACTGCGATGGGGACGCGCTGCTCGTCTCCGTCGACCAGGTGGGGGCTGCGTGCCACACGGGGGAACGGTCCTGCTTCGAGGCGGGGGGCGACCTCGGTGCCCTTGACGCGGTCACGGGAGACGGGAATGGGTGATCCCTCGGCAATCGCCTGGGGCGAGACGTGGCCCTCGCTCGAGGGCTTTACCGAACTGGGCGCCACCCATCGCGTCGTCCCCGTCGTCCGCAGGGTTCTCGCCGATTCGGTGACACCCGTCGCGGCCTACCGAGCACTCGCGGCCGAGCGTCCGGGAACGTTCATCCTCGAGTCTGCCGATCCGAGCGGCACCCGTGCCCGGTTCTCCTTCGTTGGGGTGCGGTCGCGCGCGACCCTCATGGCGACGGGCTCCGAGGCCCGATGGACGGGGGACGTCCCTCTCGGACTCAAGGACGGGGCTCCCCTCGACGCGCTTCGGGAGGTTCTGTCCGAGATGCGCTCGGAGGCGATCGAGGGCCTTCCTCCCCTGACGGGAGGGCTCGTGGGTCTCCTCGGCTGGGACATCATCCGCCAATGGGAGCCCACGCTTCCGGCGAATGCCCCGCGCGAGATCGACGTGCCCGACGTGCTCCTCCTGTTTGCCACCGACCTCGCGGCGATCGACCATCACGACGGAAGCGTGTGGTTCATCGCGAACGCCGTGAACGCGGACGCCAAGAAGACCGGAATCGAGGCCGCCTACGTCGACGCCGTCTCGCGAATCGACGCCATGGAAGTGGCCCTTCGCGATGCTCCAACGGGGGAGATGTCGGTGACGGACGAGTCCGGTGCGGAGTGCGTCGTGACGGATCGCTCGGCGCCGGGGGAGTACGAGCGCGTGGTGGCTGTCTGCAAGGAGGCCATCCGGGACGGTGAGGTCTTCCAGGTCGTGCCCTCGCAACGCTTCGACGTGGATTGCTCCGCGAGCCCGCTGGACGTCTACCGGGTCCTGCGCACCATGAACCCCAGCCCCTACATGTACTACTTCCAGCTACGGGACGGTGAGGGGAGCGACTTCGCCGTCGTCGGATCGAGTCCGGAGTCCCTTGTCGCGGTCCAGGGTGACGAGGTGATGACGTACCCGATCGCAGGCTCGCGCCCGCGCGGAGATACCCCGGAAGAGGACGCACTCCTGCAGAAGGCCCTTCTGGCGGACCCTAAGGAGCTCGCCGAGCATGTGATGCTCGTGGACCTCTCGCGCAACGACCTGGTGAAGGTCTGTGCGCCCACGTCGGTCGA
>CAZTJX010000268.1:0-2322 GCA_964613755.1 uncultured Demequinaceae bacterium
TGCTCGTAGGCTCGTGGGTGAGCTTCCGGGCTCTACCCCCCGCGACGCGCGGGATGGACGAGACGGGCGCGGCGTCGTCGGGGAGGCTCCGGTGGCCGGGGCGCGCGCTCCTCATCATCGGTGTCATCGCGCTCATCGTGCTCGCCGCGGAGGGCGCCGTCGAGAACTGGAGCGCCCTCGTCCTCAAGGAGAACTTCGGCTCCACGGCAGAGTTCGCCGCGCTCGGCTACGGCGCGCTCTCGCTGACGATGGCGGCGTTTCGCTTCCTCGGCGACGGGATCAACAAGCGGGTAGGGCCGGTGACGCTTCTCGCGTCGGGGGCGGGGCTCGCCGCCGCAGGCCTCGCATTCGGGATGATCGTGGGGACGCCGTGGGCCGGTGTGGTGGGGTTTGGGATCATGGGGATTGGGCTCGCGAACACGGTACCGATCGTGTTCTCGGCAGGCGCCGCACACGGGCTCACCGCCGCAGAGGGGCTGAGCTCCGTTGCCGTCCTGGGTTACCTCGGGTTCCTCATCGCTCCACCGACGATCGGGTACGTCGCGCAGGCGACGTCGCTTCCGATCGCACTGGGCGGCGTCGCGGCGACCCTCGGCGTCGCCGCGCTCATGTCGCGTGCGGTGGCACCGGTGCGGCGGTCTACTCCCTCGCCCGCGCCGCGTCGGGGCAGCCCTACCGCGTGACGGCGGTGTAGAGCCCGGTCCAGTCGTCCCTCTGCGTACCCCAGAAATCAAAGATGGAGGACGTCGTCCATGCGCCGGAGCCGCGATCGAACGACTCCCATCCCTCGAATGCAAGGACGGTGGTGTCACCCGGGTCCGCGGCCTCGCACCACTGAAGGTCGGAGAAGACGACCGTGACCGTGCTCGGCCCCATGCTTCGGTGGAGAGGCACGGGCTCGCCGTCGGCGACCAGCGCCGTCCCCGTACCGATCACGGAGTAGCCCGGGCCACGCACCTTCATGAGGCCGTTCGACGGGACCGGCGCCTCGGCGAGGAACCACACGCGCAGAGGATCCGGGTACGCGACCTGCCCGGTCGGAGGGAGGACCGGTGGGAGGAGCGTGAGGTCACCGGTGGAGCCGTCAGCGAACGTCGCCCCGGGTACGAGGGCGGCCGCCTCGACGGCCACGCTCGTGCGCCCCGTCACGAAGTTTGCTCCGGCATCGACGTGCGCGCCACACGTGAGCTCGGCCGTGTCCGCGACGGGAAGGACGGGACTCTCGTCGAAGCCGGTGGACGGGCCCGGAGGCTCGAACGCTGGCTCGGGAGGCTGAGTGTAGGCGATCGGCTCTCCCACGAGCGTGACCGCGAGCGTGCGCGAGTAGAGCCGCGCCGTGTAGGGAAGGGAGATCGTCCTCGCGTCGCGGTCGATGGTGACGCCCTCGACGGCTGTCGGGGCGCACAGGGCGCTCGGCAGCGGGTAGTCCGTGAGGAGATCCGCGCCCGGGCCAGACGGGTAGGGGAATGTCTCACAGTCCCACGAGCCGGGCGAGAACTGTGAGAGTTCCGTGGCGTTGTCGAGGGGAACGGAGTAGCCCTGGAGCCTCAGCCACTCACGTGCGGCGATCTCGGGGCTCGCGGTCACGTGGATGACGGGGTACCACTCGTAGTCGCCTGGTGCGAGGGAGTAGAGCGAACCCTGGCCCGGGCAAACCGCGTCCGGCGCATCGATCGTGCCTCGAACGTGATCGTCCGAGAACGAGTCGAGGTAGTGGAACTCCGCCAGGTCCGCGAACTCCGAGTTGTACTTCCAGCCCGCGACGACCCCGTCGCGCACGATGACGAAACCCATGAGCGACACGGATGAGGGCGCGGTGCCTCCGTCGGTGCTGCGCAGCGTGGTCGTGATCCCCGCGCCGGGATACAACTCGCCGGGCGGGGCGGCGACGTCCCACTCGATCCCGTCGGCGCGGGTGACGGGGGTCGGTGCGGGGTCGCCGCACGCGACCCCGAGTGGGATCGGA
Organism: uncultured Demequinaceae bacterium; assembly: GCA_964613755.1. Classification (GTDB taxonomy): domain Bacteria; phylum Actinomycetota; class Actinomycetes; order Actinomycetales; family Demequinaceae; genus JAFGBM01. Next base: position 1,967 of record CAZTJX010000268.1, read on the forward strand.
GCGACGCCGGTGCTGGCCTGAGCGTCGAACGGAAGGGTCACGATTCCGAGGATGGTGTCCGGCGCGACGGCGGGCGGAACGCGGCTCTCCAGGGAGGTCGCGGCGGTCGCCGCGAGCCCGATGGCCGCTAGCCCCGCGAGGCTCGTGCCGACGAGGGCGCGGGCGCGGCGCCGCGCCGCCGCGGCGGTAACGGTGCGCACGAGTGTGTCGGGGGTAGCAGTAGCGCGGCTCCCGCGCGCGACGATCGCACGCAATTCTCGGTCGAGTGATGGCATGTCAGGCCCTCCTTGATCGGCGAGGGATAAGGACGTCGGTGGTTTCCGCGTCGGGGGAAAGCTCGGCGCCCAGCTTGACGA
>CAZTJX010000269.1:0-2317 GCA_964613755.1 uncultured Demequinaceae bacterium
ACGGAGACCTTCGCCATCGGTGGAGTCGACGCCCTCGGTCGAGGGGAAGCGCTCTAGGCAGTGGGAGTCTCCGCCACGAGGGTCGTCGGGAGTGTCATCGAGTTTCAAGCCGTTGTCAGGATCGACACGCCCGGTGAGGCGCAGTACTTCCGGCACGGGGGCATCCTGCAGTACGTGCTCCGGGGCCTCGCGGGCACCTGACGGCCACGGCTGGTCCGAGCCGTAGAGTGGAGTACCCGGTCCGAGGGGAGTGAGGCTGCAGTGCTGGAGTCAATCGGCTCGCCCGAGGACCTCGCGTCCCTCGACTACGACGAACTACGCACGCTCGCCGAGGAGATCAGGGCGTATCTCGTCGAGTCGGTCTCGCAGTCCGGCGGCCACCTTGGCCCGAACCTCGGCGTCGTGGAACTCACGCTTGCGATCCACCGGGTATTCGAGTCCCCGCGCGACTCCATCGTTTTCGACACCGGCCACCAGAGTTACGTTCACAAGCTCCTTACGGGGCGTCAGGATTTCACGAGCCTTCGCCAGCGTGGCGGGATCGCCGGTTACCCGAGCCGCACGGAATCGGATCATGACATCGTCGAGAACTCCCACGCCTCGACCGGACTGTCGTGGGCCGCAGGAATCGCCAGGGCGAACACGCTCAAGGGGCGCGGCGATCGCTCGGTCGTTACCGTGATCGGCGACGGAGCGCTCACGGGAGGCATGGCCTGGGAGGCCCTCAACCAGATCGCCGACAGCGACGACCGGATCGTCATCGTCGTCAATGACAACGGCCGGTCGTACGCCCCGACGATCGGCGGTCTCGCGCGCAAGCTCGACGACATCCGCACCAACCCTCGCTACGAGGCGGTCCTGGACTGGGGGGAGCGAACGCTTCGTCGTCGGGGGCCACTCGGTCGCGGAGCCTTCTGGACCATCAAGCGCTTCAAGTTGGGGCTTCGCGACGTCATCGTGCCCCAGGGGCTCTTTGGAGATCTCGGAATCAAGTCCGTCGGTCCCATCGACGGCCACGACCTGCGTCACCTCGAACATGCGCTCGAGCATGCCAAGGACTTCGGTGCCCCCGTCATCGTCCACGTGCTCACCGAGAAAGGGCGCGGATACCACCCCGCCGAGAGTCACGCGGAGGACAAGCTTCACGCGGTGGGGAGGATTCACCCCGAGACGGGCCTACCCGTCGAGCCCTCTCGCTTCGGATGGACGGCGGTCTTCGCCGACGAGATTCTTGCCGCGGCGCGCGTCAGGCAAGACATCGTGGCGATTACGGCGGCGATGCAGGCACCCGTGGGCCTCCAGCCCCTCGCGAACGAAATGCCGGAGAGGGTCATCGATGTCGGCATCGCAGAGCAGCACGCCGCGACCCTGGCCGCCGGCCTCGCCTACGCCGGCCTTCACCCCGTGGTCGCTGTCTACGCGACCTTCCTGAACCGCGCCTTCGACCAGGTCCTCATGGACGTCGCCTTGCATAAGGCGGGAGTGACATTCATGCTCGACCGCGCGGGCATCACGGGCGACGACGGCCCCAGCCACAACGGTATGTGGGATATGGCCCTCCTGCGCTCGGTTCCGGGAATCCGCATCGCCGCACCGCGGGACGAGGCGACACTTCGCTCCGCATTCCGCGAGGCGATCGAGGTCCACGACGCCCCGACGGTTGTGCGCTACCCCAAGGGGGAGCTCGGAGAAGGCCTCCCCACGCTCAAACGTGGAGGCAAGGCCCTCGCACGCGGGGGGATCGACGTGCTTGCGGCGCGCGGCAAGGACCCCAGGGTCGTCGTGTTCGGTATTGGCTCCATGGTGGCCACGGCCGTCGAGGCCGGGGAGGCGCTCGCCGAGGCGGGTGTGCCGGTGCGGACCGCGACCGCGACATGGGTGATCCCCGTGCCGACGGGACTCGCCGAGGCCGTCCGGGCCGCCGACGTCGTCGTCACCATCGAAGACGGGCTGGTCGAAGGTGGGATAGGTGAGGCGTGGGCCGAGGCCGCCCGAGCCTCGGGGAGCCGCGCTACCTGGATCCATCACGGAATACCGCGGGCATTCCTCGGTCACGCCTCGCGCGAGCAGATCGTGGAATCCGTGGGCCTCGAGGCGGGTCCGATCGCCCGATCGGTGATGGATGTGCTCGGCAAAGAGAGTCGAAAAAAGGGGTCCCAACCTACGGTTACGTAGGTTACGCTTGAGTATTGCCGAGGAGAGGTCCCCCCCATGGTTGCAGTTGCGGCGCTCGACGGGCTGCGGAAAACCCCCCTTCCCCGCGTAATCCAGGGAGGAATGGGCTTCGCCGTCTCCTCGTGGAGCCTCGCATCCGAGG
>CAZTJX010000270.1:0-2313 GCA_964613755.1 uncultured Demequinaceae bacterium
GGGGCGACTGCGACGCCGCACGAATCCCCAAGACGGCGAGCGCCGCGAGGGGCGCGAGCAGGGTGATCGCCACGAAGAGGCCGAGCCCTCCGGATAGACGCTTGAGCCAAGACATATGTCCTCTTTCCCGATGAGGTGAGCCTAGTGGGCGTTCCGCAATCCTGCCGGATAGGACATTCCGCCTACCCCAGCTTCGGGCCCACGCCATCTCCTGACAGCGGCACCTACCCCCCCAGAATGGTGATTCAGCTTGGGTGTGAGAGAGCCCGGCATCACGCCCCGCCGTTCGCCGCGACAGAGGAAACCTCCCCTGCTAGGCTATTCGCGAAAGGGCCATATCGACACATTTCTACATGGATGGGGAAAACGAATGAAGAAGATTCTTTCGATAGCCGCGATGCTCATGGCGAGCGTTGGAGCCGTTGTGGTGGTGTCATCGCCGGCATCGGCACTCACCTGCGCTCCGTTGGGGGACCACACGTCGATCCACGCCTGGGTGTACGAAACCACTGCTGGTGGGGCTGGCGGTTGTGCCAACCTCTACGTCAAGGGGCACGTTGTGTCCACCTCGTCCGGACTTTCTCACTGGACGCCGATCGCGCACGGCTACGACTTCGCGATGACGGTCGACGACTACTACGTCTACAGCCAGTCGGTGTGGGGAAACTAGGGATGCACCAGAACGCAGGCCGACCGCGAGGGGTGAACGCCGCGAGCCTTCTCGCGTTCCTCGCGGCGGCTTGCGTCTCCCTCATTGCGTGCTCGTCGCCCGCGACGTCTCCCTCAAACGAGATCGACTCCGTCACGGCTGGCAGGCTGTCGAATCTCGTCTCGGAGGCAACCGCGGGCGGCGCGAGCGAGGAGCAACTCGCGACCCTGCAGGCCTACGTGCCAGGATCAGCGGTGACGTTCGAGGATCTTCGCGCCGCATATGACCGGACGTTCGCCTGCTTAGACAACAGTGGCATTCCCTACTCCGGCGTCGCCACATACGTCGACGACGCCGGCTACGAGCGGATCACGTACAACTACACCACCGCGCCGAGCTTGACCGACGAACAGTCCCAACGTATCGCGGACGAGTGCCAGGTCAGTGAGAGCCTCTACGTTTCCATTCTCTACGATTTGCAACCAGGGTACGTCGAAGCGGCAGACCGGGCATTCGAAGAGGCGCGGCCGTCGATCGTCGCGTGCCTACGCGACAATGGCGTCCCGATCGACGACGAGGCGACACGAAGCGAACTGGTCAATGCGACGATCACGCTAATCAGCCCGGCGGGATCCGACCCTGCGCAACCCGCCACGGGGCCCGACTGCATGTACCTCCTGCCCGACATCGGATACTGATCCGCGTCCGCTCCCCGAGAGTTCGCCCATCCCGCCTGTGCAGTCCGGCACAAGGACCAATGGGACCGGAGCAATGATTAGAACTTGTGGATGGCCTTCGCGGTGCCGCTATGCGTTGAGCGCGTGGAACTCTGCCCCCACCAACGCTTCCTGCTCAAGTTCCGCGGCTGCCTGACGGGCGAAGTCGCTAACCGAATTGCAGGTGACACCACTCACCCACAGGTACGACTCACTGCGGAGACCGCGGTCCCACGAGACGTTGGAAACCGTCGCGTACCAGTATCCTGCCGCGACTCTCCCGCCGGGGAAGAACGCGTCTGCGAGCGTCAGCCCGTCAACTTCGATGGGCGCGACTACGGCCAAGTCGCCGTTCTGTGCCCGATCGACCCGCCATACGAATACGGGTCGCGCGCCCATTTCCTGGCAGTGCGCCCGGAACGCCCACCACTCTTCAGCAAGCGCTGGACGAGCGCGACGCCACCGTCGCGTGACGACGCGGCGACGTACCACCCAGCTCAATACAAGAAGCGCGGCAATCAGCGTGGCCGCTCCAATCGGCGGCAACCAGTTCGAATGATCCGGGCCCATCAACCAGATCCCAAGCACGGCTCCTACGGTGAGGGCGGAGATCGCCAGGTAGACCTTGAACGCAACGACGATCACTCTCATAATCGAAGGCCCAGACATGGCTGGTCCCCGCGTCCGGAGCCCCCTTGCGACTCCGCGAGTCGCGAACAGCGCCCAACCCAAACCACTCACTCGCATCACCCCATCCGTCTCGCACGACCGCTGTACGACTACCCCTCGTCGATGAGTCTACGAACCACCTCTGACGCGCGACACTGCGGGGTAGCGTGAGAACGAATGCTCGGACCCGGTGGAGAGACCAATGGCAAACGTTGACGACCCGGCGTGGGTATCCACGTACGCGCACCTGTTCGCCGACCTCGACGATCCCACTCGTCG
>CAZTJX010000271.1:0-2298 GCA_964613755.1 uncultured Demequinaceae bacterium
GACGTCGAGGCGAGGCCCGAGGCGAGGAGGCCGATGGCGAACACGAGCGCGATGCCTGGGCCGAGCGCGCTCTCGATCGCCGCATGCGCACCCTGGATGGTGTCCGTCCCCGCAGCGCCCCCGAGGTTCGCGGCCGCGACCAGGAGCATTGCGATGTTGACCGATCCAGCGACGGCGAGCGAGAGGACGACGTCCCAGCGGGTGACGCGAATGAGATGACGCACGCGCTCGGGGGGATGGTTTGTTCCATGACGGTCGCGGACGAGCGCCGAGTGAACGTAGATCGCGTGGGGCATGACGGTCGCGCCGAGCATGCTCGCCGCGAGAAGGACGGTCTCGGATCCCTCGAATCGCGGCACCATCCCGTCCGCGACCCCCGACCAGGAGACCCCGTGAACGAACAGCCCCGCGAGGAAGCCGATCGTGATGATCGCGAGGAGGCCAAGGACCACGAACTCGAACGGGCGCTGCCCCCGCCGCGTCTGAACGGACAGCAGTGCGAGAGAGACGACGCCGACGATGAGCCCACCCCACCACAGAGGGATCCCGAAGAGCAGGTAGAGGGCGATGGCTCCCCCGACGACCTCGGCGAGGTCGGTCGCCGCCGCGATGAGTTCTGCCTGCACCCAGAAGGCGAGCCTCGGACCCCGCCGCATGCGCGCGCCGAGGAGTTCGGGGAGGCTCTTGTCCGTGGCGAGCCCGAGCTTGGCGGAGAGGTACTGGACCACGACCGCCATGCCGTTGGAAAGGACGAGGACCCAGACGAGCAGGTACCCGAAGCGCGCTCCGGCCGTGAGGTTCGCCGCAACGTTCCCCGGATCGACGTAGGCGACGGCCGCGACGAACGCGGGTCCCAGCAGCGCGATGGGCGGACGTCGAACATACCCGGCGGCGACGTCGCGCTCGGTCAAAGCGGGGGCCTATCCGTTCGCGCGAGCCTGGATGGCCTCGCCGTGCGCGGGAAGGTCTTCGTCGTTCGCGAGGGCGACGACGCGCGCCGCGACCTCTCCGAGCGCCGCGGCGTCGTACTCCACGACGGAGACGGCGCGCAGGAAGCTCGTGACGTTGAGGCCCGACGCGAAGCGCGCCGTGCCACCCGTGGGGAGCACGTGGTTGGAGCCGGCGATGTAGTCGCCGAGCGAGACCGGCGAGTAGGGGCCGACGAAGATGCAACCGGCCGCGGTGACGCGCGCCGCCACGCCCGCGGCGTCCGCCGTGAGAATCTCCAGGTGCTCGGCCCCGTACGCGTTCGCGACCGCGAGCGACTGCTCGACGCCGTCCGTCAGCACGATCGCGCTCTGGGCGCCCGTGAGCGCCTCCTTCACGCGTGCGGAGTGCTTGGTCTCGCCCGCCCGTCGAACCGTCGCCTCCTCGGCCGCGTCGGCGAGGTCGGCAGAGTCGGTGATGAGCACCGAGCCGGCGAGCGGATCGTGCTCGGCTTGGCTCACCAGGTCCGACGCGATCAGTTCGGCGTCGGCTGTGGCATCGGCGATGATCGCGATCTCGGTGGGCCCCGCCTCGGCGTCGATCCCCACCGTGCCCTGGACGGCTCTCTTGGCCGCGGCGACGAACCTGTTTCCCGGTCCCGTGATGACGTCGACGGGTTCGCACAACGCGGCGTCATCGTCCGTCGCTCCGTAGGCGAGCATGGCGACGGCCTGAGCACCGCCGACGGCGTACACCTCGTCGACGCCCAGGAGTGCGCACGCGGCGAGGATCGTCGGGTGCGGGAGTCCGTCGTTCGTGGATTGGGGAGGACTCGTCACCGCGATGGACGTGACGCCTGCCTCCTGCGCGGCGACGACGTTCATCACCACCGAGCTCGGGTACACGGCGAGGCCGCCCGGCACATAAAGGCCGACGCGCCGCACGGGAATCCAGCGCTGCGAGACACGAGCACCCCGTTCGATCTCCACGGAGACGGGAGGGGGGACGGTAACGGCGTGGAAGATCCTCACGCGGCGGATGGACTCCTCGAGCGCCTCGCGAACGACGGGATCCAGGGAGGCGAGGGCGTCGCCCATCGCCCCGGCGGGGACTCGCAGGTGCTCGGGTCTGCAACCGTCGAACCGCTCGGCGTAGTCGCGCAGGGCCGCGCCACCCCGAGACCTCACCTCGCCGAAGATCTCCTCGACCGTCGCCATGGCGTCCGCGACATCCTCGGCCGCCCGCGGAACGATCGCGAGCATGTCGCCCACGGAGAGGGTGCGCCCCCGGACATCGATTCTTCTCAGCACCGTCCCAGTCTAGGGGCGTGGCGCCTTGGCTCCCCGGCCGATGGTCCCCAGGTGAGTGTGC
>CAZTJX010000272.1:0-2282 GCA_964613755.1 uncultured Demequinaceae bacterium
CGGAGATGAAGACCGGTGAGGGCAAGACCCTCGTCGCGACCCTGCCTGTGTACCTCAACGCGCTCGATGGCGAGGGCGTCCACATCGTCACGGTCAACGACTACCTGGCCCGCTACCAGTCGGAGCTGATGGGCCGTGTCTTCCGGTTCCTTGGGCTCGAGACCGGATGCATTCTCACGGGCATGGAACCGGAGGAGAGGCGCAAGCAGTACGCGGCCGACGTCACCTACGGAACGAACAACGAGTTCGGATTCGACTACCTCCGCGACAACATGGCGATGAGCGAGTCCGAGTTGGTGCAGCGTGGCCACGCATACGCCATCGTCGACGAGGTCGACTCGATCCTCATCGACGAGGCTCGCACCCCGCTCATCATCTCGGGTGCGGCACAGGGGGTGAACACCCGCTGGTATGGCGAGTTCGCGGCGATCGTCCGCTCCCTCAAGGCCGAGGTCGACTACGAAGTGGACGAGAAGAAGCGGACCGTGGGGATCCTGGAGCCCGGGGTGGAGAAGGTGGAGAAGGCGCTCGGCCTCGAGAACCTGTATTCCGCTGAGAACACGCCCCTCATCGCGTTCCTCAGTAACGCGCTCAAGGCCAAGGAGCTCTTCCGACGCGACAAGGAGTATGTCGTCCTGAACGGCGAGGTGGACATTGTCGACGAGCACACGGGCCGCCTCCTCAAGGGCAGGCGCTACTCCGAGGGCCTCCACCAGGCGCTCGAGGCCAAGGAGGGCGTGCCGATCAAGGCGGAGAACCAGACGTTCGCCTCGATTACCCTGCAGAACTACTTCCGCCTGTACAAGAAGCTCGCGGGCATGACGGGAACGGCGCAGACCGAGGCAGCCGAGCTCAACGGCACCTACGGCATGAACGTGCTGCCCGTCCCCACGAACCTGCCGATGATCCGCATCGACCAGCCGGACTTCCTGTACAAGAACGAGCAGGCCAAGTACGACGCGATCGTCGAGGACATCGTCGGGCGCAACAAGGCAGGGCAACCCGTCCTCGTGGGCACGACGTCCGTGGAGAAGTCGGAGAGGCTCTCCAAGGAGCTGAAGAAGCACGGTATCAAGCACGAGATCCTCAACGCCAAGGAGCACGAGCGGGAGGCCGCGATCGTCGCAGAGGCCGGCCGCAAGGGTGCGGTGACGGTCGCGACAAACATGGCCGGCCGAGGCACGGACATCATGCTCGGCGGCAACCCGGAGTTCCGGGCCGTGCAAGAGATGGCCAAGAAGGGCTACGACCCCCACGAGGAGCCGGAGAAGTACGAGGCCGCGTGGCACGACGTCTTCGAGGCGGAGAAGAAGGCCGTCGCCAAGGAGCACGACGAGGTGGTCGCCGCGGGCGGCCTCTACGTCCTGGGCACCGAGCGGCACGAGTCCCGCCGTATCGACAACCAGTTGCGCGGGCGCTCAGGTCGCCAGGGCGACCCCGGCGAGTCGAGGTTCTACCTCTCGCTCGAGGACGAGTTGATGCGCCTGTTCCAGACCGGCCTCGCCGCCGCGATGATGAACTCTTCGGCGTTCCCCGATGACATGCCGATCGAGTCCAAGGTGCTCACGCGCGGCGTGCGGAGTGCGCAGTCGCAGATCGAGGGGCGCAACCACGAGGCCCGCAAGCAGATCCTCAAGTACGACGACGTCATGAGCGGCCAGCGCGGTGTGATCTACGAGGAGCGCCGCCGAATCCTCTCGGGCGAGGACCTCGGGGACCAGGTGCGGGGCTTCGTCAACGACGTCGTCGAGGACCGCGTGATCGCAGCCACCGCCGCGGGCAGCACGGACGAGTGGGACATCGAGGGTCTGATCAAGGACCTGAACCAGGTCTACCCCGTATCGCTGACGGCGGACGAGTTGCTTGAGGAGGTGGGCGGCCCCGTGGGCCTTACCCCCGGATTCCTCCTGCGCGAATTCCAGTCAGACGCCCAGCTCAGGTACACCGAGCAGGAGCAGCGCATCACGCCCGCGATCATGCGGCAGGTGGAGCGCCAGGTGGTACTTCAGGTGCTCGACAACAAGTGGCGCGATCACCTCTACGAGATGGACTATCTGCGCGAGGGTATCGGCCTACGCGCCATGGGCCAGCGCGATCCGCTCATGGAGTACCAGCGCGAGGGCGCTCAGATGTTCGATCTTGTCTCCGATGCCATCAAGGAGGCGAGCATCCAGGTGCTCTTCCGCGTCGAGCGTCGCGACCCGAGCGAGGCCCAGGGGCAGGCGCTAGGGGGCGCACCGGTCACTGCGGGTTCCGCCGCGGCCGCGGCGACGTCCCGGGCG
>CAZTJX010000273.1:0-2278 GCA_964613755.1 uncultured Demequinaceae bacterium
CTCCTCCTTGTAGCCGCGGACGTGGAGGTTCGGGTGCCCGGTGCGGCGGTACGTGAGGCGGTGGATGAGCCACGGGTAGCCGTGATAGTTGAAGACCATGGGTGCGCCCTCCAGGTGAGTTGCGGGTCGTCCGCGGGGAGACGGGCCGTTGGCCCAGTCACTGTTGAGCATGTAACCTTCGGACGCATGCCGGACACTACCTAGTGTGAGAACGGATGCCCACGAGCTAGAGGACGCGCTCTGGAAGCGAGTGCTCGGTGGCGACGGCGAGGCGCTCGGCCTGGTCTTCGACCTCCATCATCAGCGCGTGTACCGGCACGCTCGATGGATACTCGACAACACCCATGACGCCGAGGACGCCGCGGCTGGCGCGTTCCTTGAGCTCTGGCGGAGGCGCCGTGAGGTCCGACAGATCGATGGCAGTGTCTTGCCATGGCTCCTGGCGACAACCACCAACGTGTGCCGAAACGCGAGACGCTCACAGCGGCGATACCGGTCGCTCCTTGTTTCACTGCCTCGCGCCGAAACCACCACGTCGGCCGAAGAGGCAGCCATCGACCAGGCGGGCGTTCTGGAAGGCATCGACCCGGCATTGACTGTGAGATTGCGAGATCTTCCGACCAAGACGCTGGGCCTCTTCGTTCTGACGGCTGTCGAGGGACATTCGGTCAAGGAAGCCGCGCAGGCGATGGGCATGAGCGAGGGGGCCGCCAAGACGCGACTGTCGCGTGCCCGATCGACATTGCGTATCGCGAGCGCGAGCCGCCACCACGCTCACCAAGCCGAAGGGAGTGCACCATGACTGTAGATCTGGATCCAGTGTTCGCCGCGGGAGTGCGCGACGTGCTTGTGGACCAACCCCGGCGGAGCAGTGCTCGCTGGTGGCGGCGTTCACGACGAGTATCGCTCGCGGGAGGACTTGCGCTCGCCAGCATAGGAATCGCAGGTGTTGCCACCGCGGTATGGCTGGCTCTACCCGGCGGGCAGGTCGTCACCCCACTGAGCGCCACGGTAACCGTCTCCGGTAGCGGGAACGGCACGCTCATCCTTGGCACGCCGCCACCCGATGCGTCGGCCGTTCAGTTTGAACTCCAATGCCTTACGCCGGGCTCATTCATGATCGGGAGCGCGGGACCGAGCGTGGTGTGTGGCCCCGACGACATCGAGGCGCGATCGTCGGTGTCGTCGGGGTTCGTCGGTCTCGTTGCCGTTGACCATGGTGCGCTCGCGATTCTTGCCGGCGAGAACGAGGAGTGGACGATTTCGGCGGAGTATGTGGCCTTGGATGTCGCGCCGCTCGCAATCAACGCGAACGGCGAGACATACGGTTCCGACGCCTATGGAGCGCACCCGGACTTGATTTCGGCCGTGACGACAGACAATCGCCATGGCTACATACGTCGTTCGGAACTTGAAGCGGCAATGGGCCCGGAGCCAACGTCCCCTACGGAGGCTATCGAGATGCAAGAGGCACGCCAGCCCGGCTCGACCTATATCCCGGTGTACGCGAGCGATGGCATCACTGTGCTCGGCGTGTTCGAGATCAGCCACTAGGTTGGGCCCAAATCCGAGAGGCTCGCTGTCGAGGTGGAGCGAGTCTGTCGAAGTGCTACTGACCTTGTGTCCGGGTTCCCCTCGGAGAGACCCGGCTCTTTCCGAGAGCGCTGCTGGGCGCGACGACCTCGGGCGACGCCAGTTCAAGTGCTGGCCGGGCTGAAAGGCGTCGGAAGCCAGCGACGTTCGACCCGAGCGGAGGACCGACCGGTGTCACATCTACGGATCGACTCGCGCGACGACGTCTCACGCGCGCGGTGACTGGGGTCCGGATGCGGCGCCTCTGGCCGCTGAGATCCAGACCCCTGCCGCCGCGTCGAACGGAAGCGGAGCGACGGGGACCGCTTGCGGGCGACCCAATGGTCCGTTACGACACGATTTGGGGGCTTCTGCGCCCGTGTGCTGCAAACCTACAAGGGGGAAGGACTACCACAATGAAAGGGAATCATCGGGGCAGGGCGGTCTTGTCGTTGATGGGAGCCTTCCTCTTTTCGGCGATGTTCGTTACGACGGCATACGCTGGCACCGCCTCTAGTTCGGTGGGCCTCTACACGGTGAACGGGATCCAGTATGCGAACCAGGCCACGATCTGGACGGATCCAGCTCCAGCGCATCACTATTCGATGGCAAACACGACGATCTGGGGACGTACGCAGTCTGTGCCTTCGGGATGGATGGCTGCGAAGGGGCGTCTCTTCACCAGCGGAGGCGCTCTCTCGTGTGA
>CAZTJX010000274.1:0-2271 GCA_964613755.1 uncultured Demequinaceae bacterium
GACGAGCAGGGCTCCGCTCAGGTGATGATGCAGGTCACGCTGGATGCGTCGGGCGAGATGCTCCCCGCGTCGGTCACGGACCCGATCACCCGCAACGCCTACACCCCCTATGGGGCGGTGCGCGGGGCGAACAACCTGTCGATCGATCATGGGTGGTTGAACAAGATCGCGGACACCGACACGGGCCTGACGTATCTGGGTGCCCGCTACTACGACCTGCTGACCTCGCGGTTCATCTCCCCGGATCCGCTGATGAACCCCAAGGACCCCCTTACTCTGGACGGGTACATGTACGCGGGGAACAACCCAGTGACATTCCGGGATGTTTCAGGATTGTACAGACCTAAGGATCCAGGGTTCCGGATCGACCTCGGTGAGGTGTCTGGTTCCAAAGGGGGATCGGCGCCCTCGACATCGAAGGAACGTGGTCGGGCCACAACTGGGGCGGAGACTCCAGGTGAGTTGTCACCCGAACTGCAGTGGATCGACGATCGCAACTTCGGCGACACGACACGTTGCGAACTTGTGGGCGCCTGTTCAGCGAACCCGACGCAGAATGTGTTTTCGGGGACCCTCCTCACGACTCTGACTGCGTGGGACACCGCGTATCGCGAGACCAAGCCTATTCACGCCTTGCTGGATATCTTAAGCCTGGTGGGTCAAGGAAACCTCGGCATTGCAGCGAGCATTCTTGACGGAGTGATCTATGCGTGTGAGGGCAACTGGGGTGATGCGATCTTGAGCGCCGCGGGAGCGTTACCCGGCGTGCCGATATTGAAGAAGGTTCCCGCGATCGGCATGGCGCTTCGTGTGGGGCTGAAAGGCCTCGGTCTCAAGACAGGTGCCGAGCAAACCCACTACACAGGATTGATCGAGGCGAGGAACTACCTGCAAAGCAAACCCGCGCCCGACATCGGGCAGCGATTGAGAGATGCCAGACGACTTCCCCAATCCATGGATTACGGAGCTAGCGGAAACCCCGGTACGGTCTTGACTCAATTCTCGTCCGACGGCTACTTGTCGTCGTACGCGCAGTACGATGGAGAGGGTGATCTGTTCTTGGTAGTCCGAGTGACGGGGCGCGATGACTTGGGATTCGCGACCGGAGCCACGGCGGATTTCTATTCGGTGAATGAGAGTGGTGTGGGTGTGCATCCCCACTCTCAAATGCCCGGGCTTTCTGGGGTCGTGGCAGAACAGTTCCTGCCCGCCGGATCTCGTGATGCATAGGGGGTTGGTGTAGTGACCAAGCAGAGTTGGTCTCGTTTTACCACGCTCTCGGCGAGCTTGGTGTCGATCGTTCTTGTGCTTCTCTGCCTGCCGGGTTGTGCAACGACGGAGGATCCCGCGATTGTCGACTTTCTCCCGGCAGTGCAGGCCCTCGATGCCGGAGCATACGGCGCGACAGTCGTTCCGTGTTCCGACACCTTCTACAGCACTATCATTACTGGAGCGCCCGAGTCTCGGTCGGGTTACTTCCTGTGTTGGCGTGTGTCGGCCAGGAGTGTCCGTGCGAGCGAGGCTTTCCAGGAGATATCGTCAGACTTGTTCGGCGATCAGGCTTCAATCAGTGAATGCAGCGACTCTGCATCGTGGCCGCTGATGTGCACTGCGTATGTCTTTACGGGGCATCAGGGTCCGGTGGTGTTTCTGATCCAAACGACCCATGGTGAGGGAGAGTCGGAGTTCGACCTTGGGTTCGGGTCGTCAAGCGTGCCTGTGTCACAGTTCGCTGCGAACCTCTAGGAGCGTATAGGGACTCACTACGGGGAGTGCGTCGTCCACGATGGTGGTCCCCGACGTCGGCAGTATTACGACGATCTCGACGGTCGAGTATGACGCCGACTCCAACGCTGACGCCGACTCCAACGCCGACACCGACGCCGACCCCAACGCCGACCCCAACGCCGACGCCCAGCGTGACGCCGTCGCCGAGCCCGTCGCCGTCGGAGCCTCCGGCAACACCAACGGAGGCAACGTCAACCCTGTCGTTGATGTTCGGTGACGAGCAGGGCAGTGCGCAGGTGATGATGCAGGTCACGTTGGACGCGTCGGGAGAGATGCTCCCGGCGTCGGTCACGGACCCGGTCTCCCGCAACGCCTACACCCCCTACGGGGCCGTGCGCGGGGCGGACAACCTTACGATCTCTAAGGGGTGGTTGAACAAGATCGCGGACACCGATACGGGCCTGACGTATCTGGGTGCCCGCTACTATGACCCGCTGACGTCGCGGTTCATCAGCCCGGATCCGCTCATGAACCCGATGGATC
>CAZTJX010000275.1:0-2260 GCA_964613755.1 uncultured Demequinaceae bacterium
GCCGTGAACGAGGCCGGCGTCGAGCAGGGCCTTCATCACGACGGGCACGCCGCCGACGCGGTCGACGTCGTTCATCACGTACGCGCCGAATGGCTTGAGGTCGCCCAAGTGGGGCACCTTGTCGGAGATGCGGGAGAAGTCATCGAGGGTGAGGTCGACCTCCGCCTCGTTCGCGATGGCGAGCAGGTGGAGCACGGCGTTGGTGGAGCCACCAAAGGCCATGGTCACGGCGATGGCGTTCTCGAACGCCTCCTTGGTGAGGATCTGGCGCGTCGTGATGCCCCTGCGGAGCAACTCGACGACGGCCTCGCCCGACTTGTGCGCGAAGGCGTCGCGGCGACGGTCCGCACTCGGCGGGGACGCCGAGCCGGGGATGGACATACCGAGCGCTTCGCCCGCCGACGCCATCGTGTTGGCGGTGTACATCCCGCCGCACGCGCCCTCGCCGGGGCAGATCGCCTTCTCGATGCGCGTCACGTCCTCCTGGGACATGAGCCCGCGGGAGCACGCCCCGACCGCCTCGAAGGCGTCGATGATCGTGACATCCTTCTCGGTCCCGTCGCTCAGCTTGACCCAGCCCGGCGCGATCGTGCCCGCGTAGAGGAACGTCGCGGAGATGTCGAGGCGCGCGGCGGCCATCATCATGCCGGGCAGCGACTTGTCGCAGCCGGCAAGCAGGACGACGCCATCGAGCCGCTCGGCAGACATGACGCTCTCAACGGAATCCGCGATGAGGTCGCGCGAGGGCAGCGAGAAGTGCATGCCCTCGTGGCCCATCGCGATGCCGTCACTGACGGAGATGGTCGCAAACTCGAGCGGGTAGCCGCCCCCGGCGTGGACGCCTTCTTTGGCCCCCTGCGCGAGACGCTGAAGCGAGAGGTTGCAGGGCGTGATCTCGTTCCACGAGGAGGCGATACCAATTTGGGGCTTGGCCCAGTCGTCGTCCCCCATACCGACCGCGCGGAGCATTCCGCGTGCGGCTGTCGCCTCGAGGCCGTCCGTCACCTGGCGCGAGTAAGGCTTGATGTCCGGAGTAGTCATGCGGTCGAGTCTAGGTCGGACCCGCGTTGCAGCCCAGCTCATTGCCGTCGACGCCCCGTCACTAGGTCACTAGGTCACCAGGTCACCAGGTAACGTGCGGAACATGGCCAACGACGACTTCCTCGAAGACTTCGACCGCGCCGAATACGAGCCCGAGGCGCGCGAGCGCTGGGGTGACGAATCCGTAGAGCGCTCCAACGCCGCGTGGAAGGCACTCGGCCCGGCGGGACAGACAGCGCACATGGCGGAGCACCGCGTCATTGCGGAAGGCGTGGCGGCCATCGCGGCGACGGACCTGCCTGAGCCCGCCGATCCCGAGCTCCAGGAACTCGTCGCGCGCCACTACGCGTGGGTCAGCCTCTTCTGGGTCCCAGACCGCGAGGCCTACACAGGGCTCGGCGCAATGTACGCCGACGACCACCGGTTCCGCGCCACCTACGACAAGTTCGGCGACGGTACGGCGAACCTCCTCCGCGACGGGATCGCCGTCTGGGCGACCGAACACCTCAAGTAGGGCGGAACACCTCCGGGGTGCTCCGGGGTTCCCTCACCGTGACGACACTCCGGTGGGTGCGGCGAGACGCGTGCCCGAGCGACAATCCCGCACTACTCGCGGCGAGGCTGGCGGCGCTTCTTCGGCCTCTCTAGCCTGGGGGTATGCGCTCCCCCGACGTCGAGGCGTGGTTCGCGACGTATGAGAGTCCCGCCAAGGACATCGTGGTGTGCGTCAGGGACATCGTGCTCGACACGGATCCCCGCATCGATGAGTGCATCAAGTGGAGCTATCCCACCTTCCTCTACCTCGGGCCCCTCGCGACGTTCTTCACGCGATCGACGCATCACGCCTCGCTCATGTTCCACCGGGGTGCGTCGCTTACGGGCGACTTCCCCCACCTGACGGGGAACGCAAGGAAGGCCCGGACTCTGCGTTTCCGATCCGTCACGGAGGCTGAGGAATCCCGCGAGGAGATCGTCGCGATCGTCGAGGCGAGCCTCGCGCTCAACGAGCTCCTCGCGCGCACCGGCCCAGAAGCACACGCGTAACGTCGACACGGAGGAACCGCGCTAAGCCTCGTGCGGACCCCGCGCCACGAGGTTGACGGGTTCGCCCCCGGCCGCGAGAGCGGCGATCTGGGCTCGGACGAGCGCGAGGTAGCGCCGATCGGTCAGTTCCGTCGAGCCTCCCACATGGGGCGCGATGATCATCCCCGGAGTGGTC
>CAZTJX010000276.1:0-2258 GCA_964613755.1 uncultured Demequinaceae bacterium
CGGATACATCCCCACCCGGATCTGGTTTCGTCCGAGCTTCCGGTACGGATCGATGTCCACGATTCCGTTCTTCCTCAAGACCTCACGCAACTCTGTTGACTCAATGTGCCTTGCGAGGTCCAAAGTAACGACGACCGTTGAGCGATGGGAGGGGTTTGTGACGAATGCCTCAAGATAGTCCGATTCGCCCGACCAGTCGTAGAGAATTCCGGACGATTCCCGCGTTCGCGCATCCGTCCAGGGCATCCCGCCGTGGTCGAGTATCCACTCGAGTTGGGCGCGCATGAGGACGAGCGTCGCCACCGCGGGCGTATTCGCCGTCTGGTTGACGCGCGAGTTCTCTACGGCGTCCTTGAGGGAGAGGGATGACGGGATGTAGCGTCCCGATGCCGCGATCTCGTCGATCCGGGAGAGTGCCGCAGGAGAGACAAGGGCGAACCAGAGCCCGCCATCCGATGCGAAGCTCTTCTGGGGCGCAAAGTAGTAGACGTCCGTCTGCGAGACGTCCACCGCCGCACCCCCGGCCGCCGAGGTGCCATCGACGACGACGAGCGCATCGCCAATGCCCTCCGGGCGTACGACCGGCGCCATCGCACCCGTGGAGGTCTCGTTGTGAGGCCACGCGTACAGGTCGATGCCTTCCTCGGCCTCGGGCATGGAAATCGATCCGGGTTCCGACCGCATGATGCTTGGAGCCTCAAGGTGAGGCGCGGCCGCGGTCGCCGCAGCGAACTTCGCCCCGAACTCGCCAAAGTCGCAGTGCTGCGCGCGCGATGCGACAAGACCGAAGGCGGCGGCGTCCCAGAAGAGCGTTGTTCCACCGTTCGCGAGAATGACTTCGTACCCGTCAGGGAGCGAATAGAGCTCGCCCACCATCGCGCGGACGTCACCCACGAGGTTCTTCACGGGAGCCTGGCGGTGGGAGGTTCCGAGAACCCTGGGCTGAGACGCGCGCAAGGCATCGAGTTGCGCGTCGCGAATCTTGGAGGGACCCGAGCCGAACCGTCCATCGAGAGGCAGCATCTCGGCGGGGATTGTGAGCGGGGTGGCCATGTGCCAAGCGTAGTGGTCCCCGCGGCGCTGGCATGATGGATGCATGTACACCGTGCGCCCGGCGCTGCAGCCGTACGCCTGGGGGACGCGCGAGGATATCCCCGCATTGCTGGGGATGGAGCCGACGGGTGAAACCGTGGCGGAAGCGTGGTGGGGGGATCACCCCGTCGCTCCGGCCACGTGCTACGTGGGAGGCGAAGAGACGACCCTCGACCGTGTGATCGCGGGGGATCCGGTGGGAGCACTTGGGGCGAAACTCGCGAGAGCCTACGACGGGCGTCTCCCGTTTCTTCTCAAGGTGCTGGCGATCGGTAGTCCCCTCTCGATCCAGGCGCATCCCAGCGCGCGAGAGGCCGTCGAGGGGTACACGAGGGAGGAGGCCGCGCGAGTTCCCTTCGATTCTCCGAGCCGCGTGTACCGCGACAAGAGCCACAAGCCGGAGCTGCTCGTCGCGCTCACGTCGGTTGTGGTGCTCGCGGGATTCCGTCGTCCGCAGGAAATTCTCGCCGATCTCGCGTGTATCGATCACCCAGACGTTCGAGGACTCGCGAGTACTCTCTCCAGCGAGAGCGAAGAGTCGGCGGCGATCGCCGCGTACGTACGCAGCTGTCTACGCGATATCGACGCAGGGGGGGTTGTCTCTGCCCTGGTGCGATCCGCTCGCGCACCGGACGCGAGCGGCAACCTCCTGTCCGCCGCCGCTGCGGCGGAGCACTACCCCCGAGACGGTGGCGTCCTGGTCGCCCTCGCGATGAATCGCGTTGAGCTCGCGCCAGGCGAGGCGTGCTTCGTGCCCGACGGCCTTGTCCATAGCTATCAATCCGGAATGGGACTGGAGATCATGGCCAACTCCGACAACGTCGTGCGCGCGGGCCTCACACCCAAGCACATCGACATTGACGAGCTCCTTGCGGTGGCGTCAACGGTCCCGGCTCCTCCGGCGCCACAGCATTCGACGAGGATCGACGGCGCGGACACCTTCCGTCCGGGTGCCGAGGAGTTCGTCCTGAGTTTCGTACGTGCGGGCCGTGCCTCGTTCGCCCCGGATCCGCGCATCGTACTCGCCCTCGAGGGTGAGGCGCACGTCGCAGCGACGAGCGGTGAAGAGCGGATTGTGGCGCGGGGAGAGGCGGTGTTCGTCCCGTATTCGGATGGGGATCTGATCGTCGCGTCCTCGGGCCTCACGGTGGTGGCCGGCTGCCCCG
>CAZTJX010000277.1:0-2250 GCA_964613755.1 uncultured Demequinaceae bacterium
TCTCGTCGTCCGTGGGCGCGGGCGACTCGACACTCGGTTGGGCCTCGGTGAGGGCGCGGCGGATGGCGTCGGGATCGCCCCCCATAGCCTGGGCGACGTCCTCGAGGGCCCGAGATTGGAGAGCGCCGCCGATGATGCCCTGAAGGCGCCAGTCGTCGGGGTCGGCGACGATGACGTGGGGGTAGGCCGCCTGGCTCCCGACGAAGGCGTCGAGACGCTCCGCATGGGGTGTCGTTCCGTCGAGGACCGACCGGGCCTCGTCCTCGGTCAGGGTAGAGAACTCCAGGTTGACGCCGCTTTGCAGAGCGTTCTCCAGGAGGAACGGCTCCAGATCGTCCGCATCGGAGTCCAGTGCGATA
Organism: uncultured Demequinaceae bacterium; assembly: GCA_964613755.1. Lineage (GTDB taxonomy): Bacteria > Actinomycetota > Actinomycetes > Actinomycetales > Demequinaceae > JAFGBM01. Next base: position 360 of record CAZTJX010000277.1, read on the forward strand.
TGGAATGTCGGGACCGTCTCCTCGCGGTTCATGAGTGATCCGGCGATGACGGTACCGATCAGGATCAGAAGCACGATGATCGCCATCGAGACGATATTCGCCCTCGTGAGCATCCGCGCCTTGAACTCCCGGGCGAAGACGAGGCGAATGGCGCGGGCCGCGTTCATGCCGCGTCCTCCCCGGCCGAGACGATGTGTCGGAAGAGGTCGACGAGTGACGGACGTACGGGCGCGTACTCTCGGACCGTGCCACGAGCGAGCGCCCCCTTGAGGATCTCCTGTTCGACCCCCATGCTCGGTCCCGTGGCCTCGATGATGAGCGCGTCCTTCTGGCCGCGGGACGGCAGGACCTTGGCCCCGGCAACGGTACGAATCCATGCGCGCAGGGAGGCGAGATCTCCGTCGAACACGAGGCGCCACTGCGGGCGGTCGGTGACGCGTAGATCGTCAACGGCCCCGATGGCCTCCATACGCCCAGCCCGGATGACCCCCACGCGGTCGCAAATGCGCTCGACCAGGTCGAGTTGGTGAGAGGAGAACACGACGGGCACGCCCTCGTCCGCCTTCTCCCGCAACACCGCGCTCATGACGTCGACGGCCACGGGGTCGAGGCCGGAGAAGGGCTCATCGAGGACGAGCGCCGTGGGGTTGTGCGCCAGTGCGGCCGCCAACTGAACGCGCTGTTGGTTTCCGAGGGAGAGCTTCATGACGGAGTCGAAGCGTCTCGCTCCCACCCCGAGGCGATCCGTCCAGTGGTCGACGGCTGCGATGGCTTCGTGTCGCGACAGTCCATGGAGCTGCGCGAGGTAGACCAGTTGCTCTCCGACCTTCATCTTGGGGTAGAGGCCACGTTCTTCTGGCATGTATCCCACGCGGCTGCGAGCCTGCGAATCGAGGGGGCGCCCCTTCCAGCGAACTTCGCCGGAGTCGGCGGCGAGGACCCCAAGCATGATGCGCATCGCGGTGGTCTTGCCCGCCCCGTTGGAACCGACGAATCCGAATACCTCGCCTGGCTGCACGTCGAACGAACAATCGTCGAGGGCGGTGACGGTGCCATACGACTTGTGCAGTCCGTCGACCTCAAGCCCCGTTGTCGTCACGATCGCTATTGTGCCAGAGGCGCTCGGGGGCCCATGCCTTCGTCGCGCCGCCTGGATCCCCTCTCGATTTCCCGGGAGATTTCCAGACCCTCGCCGGTCCACCGCGCCGCCCGGAGGTCGGGGATCACCACGTCGCACCCCTGGCCGAGCGCCGAACGTCCGACGCCGATAACCGTTCCCGCGCATGCGGCGAGTGCCGCGGCGATTCCGTTTGGACTGTCCTCGAAGATTGCACACTGCCCGATGTCGCGCCCGAGGCGTTCGGCCGCGACGAGGTACGGATCCGGCGCGGGCTTGCCTGCGTTGACGTCCTCAGAGGTCACGATGATCGATGGAACGGGGAGCCCCGCGGCGGCGAGCCGGGCGAGGAGAAGCGCTCGAGGCGCGGAGGTGACGACCGCGCGTGCGTCATCGGGAACCTGTCCGAACAACTCCGCGGCGCCCGCGAGTGGGCGAGTCTGGCCGGCGCTCTCGAGTTCGAGGGCGTTGATGTGGGCGGTCGCAGCTGCCGCCTGGTCGGCGGGTATGTAGAGAGCGACGGTCTCGACCGACCGGCGCCCGTGGATCCCCGTGAGGACGTCCTCAGGCTCGAGTTCGCGCGACACCGCCCACTCGCTCCACGCGGCCTCGCCTGCGGCTTTCGAGTCGACGAGCACGCCGTCGTTGTCGAACAGCAGCGCGGCTACCTTGAACAGCACTGCGGTCGCCACCGTTGTGTGCACCCCCAGGGATGAATGTGGTGGGCGATACTGGGATCGAACCAGTGACCTCTTCCGTGTCAGGGAAGCGCGC
>CAZTJX010000278.1:0-2243 GCA_964613755.1 uncultured Demequinaceae bacterium
GACGATGTCCGCCTCCTGGAAGGCGACCGTTCCGATGTTCGCCGCGGCGACCTGCCCGGTCACGCACACCCAGGGAATGGAGTCCATGTTGGCGTCCGCGATCGCGGTCACGAGGTTGGTGGCACCGGGGCCCGATGTCGCCATGCACACCCCAGGTCGCCCCGTCACGTGGGCGTAGCCCGACGCGGCGTGACCGGCCCCCTGTTCGTGCCGGACGAGGATGTGCCTCAGGATCTTCGAATCGAAGAGGGGGTCATACGCCGGCAGGATCGTGCCGCCAGGGATGCCGAAGATGTCGGTGGCTCCGGAGAGTTCGAGCGAGCGGATGAGCGCCTGTGCGCCCGTCATCTCCATCGGCGCAACGGTCTCGGGACTCGCGGACGACGCCGCCTTGCTCGCGGACGACGCCGCCTTGCTCGCGGACGACGTCGCCTTGGTCGCGGGGGACGCCGCCTTGGTCGCGGGGGACGCCGCCTTGGTCGCCTGGGCCTTTGCCATGATCACTCCTCAATCTGGAGGTTGAACGAGACGGTCTCGCAGTCCGCCTCGCATGAAAAACCCCCTCGGGTCTTGCCGAAGGGGATGCGCGCGGACGATGCTCGAGGGCTAGTGGCCCGCGCGCCTCGGTACTACAACGAGAGTCGTCTGCATGGTTCGACTGTAGGGCATGCTCGGCGCCATCTTGTCCATTTCAGCAAGAATCTCACATCGTGGGTCACGATCTCACTGATTGAGACTGACGACGAGGGGCTTACGGAGCCGCAAAGTGCCTCAACGCGGTCAGGTCGAGCACACGCTCCTCGCGGATGTACGCGACGGCCGCGCGGTTGAGGACGGGCTCGCCCCTGAGGCGGAACAGCCGCCACGCCGCCTCGACGCACCAGGCGACCACCCGGACGGGCCACGCCGGGAACGGAATGCCGCACAGTGGCCGCCCCGCGTCCTCCTCGAGTAACCGAAGGAAGAGGTCGCACACGCGCTCGGGCGGCTCCTCGGCGACGTTGAGGACCCGCACCCCGGGCGCGCGATGCTCGATGCCCGCGCGCGCGATGTCCGCGAGCAGCCCAACGGGCGTCATCGACCACAGCCGCCTGCCACCCGGGAGTAGGACGAATCGCCCAAGCCGGAGCCGGTGGATCCTCGGGAACAGGAGCGGGTCGCCAGGGCCGTACACGATGCTCGCCCGGAACACCGTCAGTTCGCGCCCCGACTTCTTCGCCTCGGCGACGAGCACACTCTCGGCCTCCACTTTCGATCGCGAGTAGGGATCCCGGAGCCCCTCCCCCGTCGCCTCGTCCTCGCGGAGCGGGTGCCCGCCCCTGGCTACCCTGCTCGGGGAGTACACGCTCGCGGACGACACGTGCACGAACGGAACACCGGGCCATGCCGCCGCGACGCGGAGCGAGCCGCCGACGTTCGCCTCGCGCGCTGTACCGTCGAGGTCGAGCGTCGCGATGGCCGCGGCGCAGTGGACGACGGCGTCCACGACGGGCAAGGGGGCGTCGCCCTCGTACTCGCGCCGCAGATCCCACAGGATCGCATCCGGGTGCCCCTTGATCGGGCGCCGGGCGAGCCGGACGACCCGGTGGCCCGCCGCCTCAAGGACCGTGCACACGGCGCCACCGACGAACCCACCTGCCCCCGTCACCGCCACGGTCCTCCCGGACCTCAAGCGCCCCTGCGGTCCTTGAGTGCTGGATTCGCGGCGATTGTCGGCACTCATTGTCGGCAGGCGCTCCTTACGCCTCCCCGCAGTCCTTGAGTGCTGGATTCGCGGCAATGGTCAGCCTTCACCGACTGCAGGAACACTCCTGGCCGCCCTAGCCGACGACCGCGCCGGTCGAGGCGCTCCCCACCAACTTCGAATACTTGGCGAGCACGCCGCGCGTGAATGTGTGCGGCACGGGCTTCCAGCCCTTCTTGCGCTTCTCGAGGTCTTCGGGGCTCACGTCGAACTCGAGCGTCTTCTCCGCGACGTTTAGCCGGATCTTGTCGCCATCCTTGACGAAGGCGATCGGGCCGCCGTCCACCGCCTCGGGCGCGATGTGCCCGACGCACAGGCCGGTCGTGCCGCCGGAGAACCGCCCATCGGTCAGCAGCAACACAGTCTTGCCGAGCCCCGCCCCCTTGATCGCCGCAGTAATGGCGAGCATCTCGCGCATGCCGGGGCCGCCCTTGGGGCCCTCGTAGCGGATGACGACGGCGTCGCCGTCGGTGATCGTCCCGTCCTCGAGCGCATCGAG
>CAZTJX010000279.1:0-2237 GCA_964613755.1 uncultured Demequinaceae bacterium
CGCGATCCGCGCGCTCCTGGCCACCTACGCCTTCGCGCTCGCCTGGTGGACGATCATTCTCGCTAACCCCAACAAGGATGGCGTCCGCCACGCCAACCTCACCCCCTTCCGCGAGATCGCCCGATCCCTGACCAACAACGAGCCCGGATACGGCGTCCTCAACTTCTGGGGCAACATCGTCGCCTTCGTGCCCGTGGGCGTCCTCGCGCTCCTCGCGATGGCGCGGGGACGACGCCTCGCCTGGCTTCTCGCCCTGGCCGGCGGCACCGCACTCTCGGCGACGCTCGAGGTCGCGCAATACGCGGTCGGGCGCTCCACTGACATTGACGACGTCATCCTCAACGCCATCGGGGTGGGATGCGGGGTGGCGCTTGCGGGCGCGCTGCGGGTCTGGGTTCCGCGGGCAAGACAAGCGAACCAGCGTCACCAATACCGTAGGTCCGAGAACTCGGGGCAATCCGCATCAGCCGATCTGGCGACCGCTTGACGGGGAAGGACCCAGGAACCAGATCCAGGCCAACGCAGGGTGAGACTTGGCACTCACTCCACCGGGGCTAGGCCGCTGGGTCGGGCGATCGCTCCTCGAGGTAGTCGGCTAGGAGCCCAAGTAGATCCGAGCATGCGAGGGCATCCAACTCAGCAGGCATTTCCTTGAGCGGCCCTCCACCGTCGAGGACAGCTGGCCAACGGCTCGCGGCGACGACCGTGGGCCACGAGAGACTCGTCTTGCCCAACTTCGGACCCCGCGTCTCCAAGAACGCATCGAAATCTGCCAGGAGCCGCCCCTGCACGGCAGCATCGCATCCCGCGACAAAGAAGCTGTCCGCCCATGATCTGCTGGTTCTCTCCCGCTCACAGAGCCTACTCAGCGCTCCTTGCGGTCTTCTCGAACCTCGAGTTGGGTGAGGTGCTGGTTGAGGCGAGAGGAAGGGCCCGGGAGGCCGAGCGGATCACCCGCTACCCGTGCCCGTCCCGGCGATCGTCCACGCCGACGCCAAACGATTGAACCCGTCATACACAAAGCACTGACCCGTGACCTGATCAGCCGTCACCCCCTCGCCACCATTCGGCACAGCCGACGCGATCTGCGTGAGCCTCCCCACCGCGTCCCGCGTGAACGCATCCTTCTGCACGAAGGTGGTTTGCAGCGTCTCCCCCGCACCCGTCACAAACGACGCCGACAGACCCTCAACCTGACGCGTCGCCGTGTCCCAATCGACCGAACGCTCCACCCCGTTGCCATAGGAACGAGACCTCAGCAAACCCGTACCATCCACGGTCACCCCGGACACGAGCGTCGCCACCGTGCTCGCATCGTCACCGATCGCCAACCGAACGCCTCCCTACGCGGCGCGTCCCTCCACCTCGAACGAGAACCCGTACCGCGCCAGCTCGGACGCAAGAGCCTCTCCGAATGAGCCCCGAGTGAGACCTTGCTCAGGCAGAGAGATGTCCATGTCCTTCCCGAAGAGGCCTCGTGCCCACCAAACCCGGCGCCGCGACTGCGGTCGGACCAACATTGCGGTGACCACGGCACCGAGTTCCGGATCGTACTCAAGCTCCTCAGATTGCCAGTCTCCTTGGAGTCCAACGTAGATCTCGACAATCGGCGACGCGGCCGAAGTGCGATCGAGAACGGTCATGCGGACGACGCCCGGGCTCAGAATCGTCACCCGGACCTCCGCGCGTGGGCGTACGGCACGTTCGACAGTGGAGGCCTGCTCCTTGGCCCACTGCTCGATAGCCTCGCCGGTCAGGATCATGTTCGAGTACCTTTCACGGGAGCCAGGGCCCGCCGAAGATGTGGATGTGGCCCTGGCCGAACCTGGCAATCGATGCAGGCGAAAGCCGTCCGGCAATCGCCCCTCCAACGCGGAAGGTCGCGATGCTACCAAAGTTGCTCCAACCGATCCGGAGCAGGCCCGCAGTCCTTCTGTTCAGAATTCCACCACCGATCGGTCCCCCGAAGCCCTCGTTACCAAACAACCGCGAAGCCATACCTGTGACACGATTGTTCGCCAGGAACTTCTGGGACCCAGCAACGGTTCGAGTGTAGAGACTCGTCGACTTGGCGGCGGTGAGCGCCTCGCCACCAGCCACAAACGTCGTGGCAAAACCGCATCCGCTTCCCGCCCATGAACTGTACTTGAACGTGTCGTAATCACCCCAGATCGGAATCGCCCCGATCTCGGGGATCCCGACGAGACCCGTGACGCCGTTGACGGCACTCGTGACGC
>CAZTJX010000280.1:0-2224 GCA_964613755.1 uncultured Demequinaceae bacterium
AGGCGGGCCGCCGCACCATCAATCGTCCTCACGGTGTTATGGATGTAGAACACCTGACCGTCGCGCAGAAGCTCGCGCCGGATCGCCGCAATGATCTGGGCATCCTCGAATGGACCGACGTAGGTGAGAATCGGCAGCCGCTCCTCGGGAGGCGTCGCGAGCGTGGAGAGTTCCCGAATGCCCGTTACGGCCATCTCCAGCGTTCGGGGGATCGGCGTCGCGGACATCGAGAGCACATCCACCGAGGTGCGCATCGCCTTCAGCGTCTCCTTGTGTTCGACGCCGAAGCGCTGCTCCTCGTCGATGATCGCAAGCCCGAGGTTCTTGAAACGGACCTGCCCTGTAATGAGGCGGTGCGTCCCAATCACCAAGTCGATCGACCCGTCGGCGAGGCCCTCCTCGACGAGTCGCGCCTCCTTGTCGGTCTGGAACCGCGAGAGCGAAGCGATCTTCACGGGGAACGGCGCGCATCGCTCGGCGAAAGTGTCGGCGTGCTGGCGGACCAGGAGTGTCGTGGGGACCAGGAGCGCAACCTGCGTACCATCCTGAATCGCCTTGAACGCGGCCCGCACGGCGATCTCCGTCTTCCCGAAGCCCACATCGCCGCAGATCAGGCGGTCCATGGGAACCTCGCGCTCCATGTCCTCCTTCACCTCGTCGATGCTCGAGAGTTGATCCGGGGTCTCGACGTAGGGGAACGCCTCCTCGAGTTCGCGCTGCCACGGCGTATCGGGGCCGAAGGCGTGACCCTTGGTCGCCATGCGCGCGCTGTAGAGGCGAATGAGTTCGGCTGCAATCTCCCTGATCGCTCTGCGCGCCTTGCCCTTGGTCTTCGCCCAGTCCGCGCCGCCCATCTTGCTCAGGGAAGGCGCCTCTCCTCCCACGTACTTGGTCACGCGATCCAGGTGATCCGTCGGAACGGAGAGCCTGTCCCCCGGCATTCCCCTGCGGGATGGAAGGTACTCGATGACGATGTACTCGCGTTCGATCCCCCTAACCGTTCGCGTCACGAGCTCGACGAACCTTCCGATTCCGTGACGCTCGTGCACCACGTGGTCGCCGGGGCGAAGCTGAATCGGGTCCACCGACGCGCGGCGTCGCGCTGGCGTCTTGCCGCGAGAGGGCGCGCTCCCCGCGCGTCCCGTGAGATCGCGCTCCCCCAGAATCAGCAGGCGGGCGTCCGGGGCGGAGAAACCCTCATGCATAACGCCGGGGACGATGCTGACGACGCCCGCGATGGGCGCGAAGGGGTCCTGGACCCGGGCGGGTAGTTCGGCCTCGCCGCACTTCTCGGCGAGACGCTCGGCGCTCCCGTGCCCCGCGGCGGCGACGATGACCGTCCACCCCTCGCCCAGCCGAGCTCGCAGCGCCTCCACGGCACCCTCGGGCGACGTCGCCTGCTCGAACGGCTCCACGATCCCGGTGGCGATGGCCTCGGCTCCGCCGAAGGGCCCCAGGCTGCCCCACGAGATCCCCCGTGCTTCTGCGGACTGCCGGACGTCGACGAGGGCCCTGAAAGATCCCGCGGTGACGTCCACGGGGGCCTGTCCACGCTCCGACGCCGTCGACCACGCCGCACGGAGAAACTCCTCTGCCGTCTTCGCGAGATCCTCCGCGCGGCGCTCGAGCCGTTCGGGCTCGATCACCACCACTCGTGCACCCCGAGGTAGTTCGTCGACCACGGTGATGAGGCCCTCGACGAGAACAGGGAGAAGGCACTCCATGCCTTCGACCGCGACTCCCTCCGCAACTCGCGCCAGAAGGTCGTCTGCTCCCGCGATCGTCCCAGCAAGCGCCAATGCGCGGGCGCGCACCTCGTCCGTGAGGAGCATCTCGCGGCACGCAGGCGCCACCAATCGCTCGCACTCCGCAAGCGAACGCTGGTCGGCAACGGAGAACTGGCGAATGGACTCCACCTCGTCACCGAGGAATTCGACACGAGTGGGGTGCGGATCCGTCGGGGCGAAGACGTCAACGATTCCACCGCGAACGGCGAATTCGCCGCGCCTCTCAACCATGTCAACACGGATATACGCCGCGCGCGCGAGCGCCGCCGTCACCTCGGTCAGGTCCCGATGCTGACCGACCTCAATCTCGACCGGCTCGATCGAGCCGAGTCTGGGGGCGATGGGCTGGATGACGGCACGGAGCGGCGCGACGACGATGCGAGGCTCCTCTCCCGGCGTCGCGAGCCGACGAAGGGTCGTCAGTCGTCGTGCGACGG
>CAZTJX010000281.1:0-2218 GCA_964613755.1 uncultured Demequinaceae bacterium
TTCAGAAACCACTCGCCGGAGTCCGCCTGAGAGCCAATCTCAACTCCGTCACCGACATCGTAGATATCAATGAACACCGCACCCACGCCGGCGCCCTCAACCTCGTTCTTGATGATCTTGTTCAGTTCCTCAACCTCTTCATTCATCCACACCTGATCCTGCCGTCGGATCCTCTGATTGCGACCGTCGGTACCGCCTTCGGGGAAGAAACGTGGGTATCCCAGAACGTAGATCTGCGCAGTCTCTGAACGCTCACGGATGTCCCTAACGACTTTTTGCCAGCCATGTCCGTTCACCAGCGGATTGAGTCGATCGTCAATGTCTTGGTAGAGGTCGTCTTCGCACGAGTATCTGTCGAGAAGCGGAATCCAGTCGCGGAGGCTGTCACCAGCGGAGTTCACGAGACATGTCTCGAGGACGTTCGAGAAGCCGACATCGTTGCCTCCGATGCCGATGGTCACAACCGCCGTGTCCTCAGTGATCCGGTCCAGCGCGGAAGTGTTCTCTCCGGTGGGAGTTCGGGAGAACCACGACTGACGCACCGGGTCGTCGCTCCACCCCGACGGCATCAAGAGCCACCCGTCGTCGTGCTTGGTTCCCTCGGCCATCTCAAGGTGCCGGATGAGCGAACCGCTACACGCCCAGAATTCAAGTTCCAGGTCCCCGAAGACTCCCCTTGAACGAAGGAGTTCGGGGTAGGCCAGCCACGATCGGTGGCACATGTTGTAGTCCTCGTTGGCCGTTTGAGTGTTCTCGTAGCGGTGGGTGCCCTCACCCGACTGGAACGAATCTCCAAGGGCCACGTACGTGTAGTCGGACCAAGGGATGCCGGAGTCTGGATCGGTTGGGTTCGGGTCACGCAGGAACCACCAACGGAGCCAAGCGAGCCAATCCGTCACCGGGTCCCCACCCCACCCCAAACCCGGCGGGTACTCGGGATCCGGCGGTTCGTCGTTGGTCCGCAACCCGAACACGTGGCGGCCGACGACGTCCGAGTTCGTACTGGTGACGGCAAGCCCCGTGGGAGACGAGTCGAGGTACGCACCATCACTCACGTCATCTGCGATGAACTGAGGGAACCAGGACGAGGTCCTGCCCGCGGTCGCCCCGTTCTCCGTGTAGTACGGCCCGCAATTCGGGCCAGGAGCGCAGTTCGCCGTCCCGCCGACGTACCATCCGGCCCCCAAGTGCTGCGCGGGCAGCGCCGCGCCGGTAACGCCGAACTCGTCGGGACCCGTGTACGTTGTGACACTGCCCGTACGGTCCTCGTACTCCTGCCATCCCACCGAGTCGTAGTTGAACACGATGTCGTAGTCGCCCGGATGCACGTCGCTTCGGTCGACGATGAGGACCTGGAAACTGTCCTTGAGGTCGTACGTCCAACCCCAGTCGTCGACCTCGTAGTCATTCCTCAGGTAGGTGCCGTTGGGATCGACATACGTATTCGAGATGTAGGGCTCGCTCAGCGCGTGACGCGGCGAGACGTCCAGCCAGGTCGCACAGAGGGCCGTGTGCCCGTCGTATTGAGTGAAGCCGAAGTAGGCCGGCGTGTAGCTCCCTCCTTCGGGGGTGGTGTCCCACACGGAGTTCTCGCCCATGAGAGGCGCGACGATCGGCGTCGTCCACGGAAACGACGCCTCCGCCATGTTCTGACCGTACGGATGGCCCGGGTAGTCGGCGAACGTGAGTGCGCCGGACGCATTCACCCAGAGACTCTGTTGATCGACTCCGCCGACCCTCATCGTGAACGGCAGGTCAATGTGTGCGCCCCCCAAGGTCGCTTGGTAGAGGCTGTTCTCATAACAACCGGCATCGTCGACGATCGCGCCGTCGAACACGTAGCCGGTCAGGGGTGGTGACGCGGGGGGTTCCAACTGAGGCACGTAGGGCGAGGGCGTTGGAGAAAGCTCGAGCGCGGCCAATGCCGATCCAGACCCCAGCACCAATGCAACCGCAAGCGCCACCGATACGAGTCTTGTCTTCACGATTCCCCCGTCCTCCGCTGGACTACGTTGATAGTCCCGTGAGGGCCAGGTTCTGTCAAAACGAACGGGGCATGGTTGAACCCTTTGGGGCGATTGGGCGATACGACACCCCGAACGGCGCGCGCAGCCGGCTGCCGCGTCGTCCCCCAAGGTGACGTGGCGCGGCGCGCGACGGTCCCCGTACTCGTCGGCAATTGGTCAACACGTTGACCAATTCGCGAGCGGACACTCCC
>CAZTJX010000282.1:0-2208 GCA_964613755.1 uncultured Demequinaceae bacterium
GCGGCCTTTGGCCTCGCGGGAGATTCTTCGTCCTCGGTCACTGTGAACGTGGTCGGAGACATCGACGTGAACGTCAACGAACAATGCGAGCAACTCATTCGCCAGATCCACCTGGCGGAACTTGATCTCTCGGTCTCGGTTGAATTGCTCGGCAACGAACGCTCGGAGGACACCCGCGAGGCGACGCTCGGAAGGACCTTCAAGCGCGGTCTTGACCAAGGCGACCGTGTCTGCCCCTGTGAGCATCTCCGCGTAGCTCAACTTGAGGTTTGGGCCGGCAGCGTCAACCCGGCGATCAATGTCGTCCCGCCAGAGACACTGGGATTCGACAGGTACATGCTCTTCGAGCCAGTTCGAGACGATGTCGATGCGGCCCGTTCCAGGATGCGCCGTGCCCCTCGCGTTCGTCGCGAAAATGTATCGCGTCATTCCGGAGGCGATCATCGACTTGACCTTTGGAAGTTCCCCCTCGAGTGCCGCAATCACCCAATCGGCGGATTCGGGAGCATCCTTGCGTCGGTACTTCACCTGCAGAACCGTCGCGCCCCCATCCAATCTCGACACGCCGTCTCGACCCCCATCAGGCTGGCCCACCGGGAAGCACTGCAAATCTGGGTACGCACCAACTAGCGCAGCTTGACAGAGCTCCTGAAACCGTTCATCTCCGAGTTGCTCATACAAGTACGGCAATTCGCCTCCCCTCTGGAAGCAGTGATCCGTCTGCGACACTACGCCAGAAGACCCCGAGACGCAGGGATCAGGCGTCGGCTAGCAGGCCCAGATGAAACATCCGAAGGCTTACGAATCTGCCTCGCATAGGCAACATCGAGTCGCACAACCCGCTCAACTTCAAACGCCCCAGCGTGAAACAATCACCGCATGCCCGGGAAGAACCTCACGCGCCTTGAGGCGCAGGCCCGTGCGGTCGTCGTCAACGACTGCACCTACGAGATCGAGTTGGATCTCACCAGCGGCCTGACCGCGTCGCCCCCCACCTTCCGCTCCACCACGCGCCTCCGGTTCGCCGCTACCAAGGGGGGAGCGACCTTCATCGACCTCATCGCCCCCGACGTCCACAGCGTCGTCCTCAACGGCGTCGCCCTGGATCCGGCCACCGCCTTCGCGGACTCCCGCATCGCCCTGCCGAACCTTGAGCACTCCAACGAGCTCATCTTCGTCGCCGACTGCGCCTAGTTGAGCGGGGCTGCTGCCTCCGAAGTGATCGCGCACTTGAAACCCAGAATCAAACAGTATTCGCGTCCTTGCACCTGCTCACGAACGGAGCGAGGCTAGCCAAGAAGTGGCTTTTGTCACAGGTGAACCTAAAATGTGTTACATATCTCACTTTGAACTGTTGACATTCGGGGCTCGATGCTACTCTCGCCGCTATGAGGTCCGACGCCCCTCGTCTCGAGAAGCCGTACTTTCACCAGCCCTCAACCCATATCCTGATCGATGAATTGCGGGACATGGAGGACGTGGTTATCTACGTCGGCGCAGGCGCATCGATTGAACGCACAGGGCTGACTTGGGCGGGCCTGAGCGTCCAACTCCTGGACAGTTCGTTCGGCGAATTCGACGATCGCGTGAAGATCGTTGCCGCCGCCACAAGCGAATTGGCGGTGTCGTCGGCTGTCGCTGAGCAGTACCGCCGTTTCCATTCGGGAAACTATCGCGAGCGACTCAACGACGCGATTCGAAGCCTTCTCTACAAGATTCCTGCTGAGGCGAGCTACTTCAATGAGCGCGTCGTCGCCCTCGCAAACGAGTACATCGCGGCTGGAAAGAAGGCCATCATCGTGACTCCCAACTACGACGGCTTCCTCGTCGACACTGCACGGCAGCGGGAAATCAATGGGACGGAGTCGTGGTCACGCATCCACGTTTCCCGCTTCGGCGTCGACGCCGCCGGGGCGGCGACCAACCGTGAACCGCGGCTATCGGAACTCGTCGAAGCGGTGGGACACCAGTCGACTCTCGCCATCGTCCACCTTCATGGCTACGTCGGGCGCACCAGCGATGATGACGATCCCGCTTCCTATCCCGTGATTAGCGAGCAGGACTACGCGCACACATGGGCCAACAGTCAAGGTATCCTGACCAGCCTCTTTGAGAGCCGCAACGTGCTCATTGTGGGATCGAGTTTGAGGGACCCCCCGCTTACGAACGCACTCATCGACACCATCCCGCCCTCAACAGAGAATGGCG
>CAZTJX010000283.1:0-2183 GCA_964613755.1 uncultured Demequinaceae bacterium
ACGTCGTCCATGCACTGCCTCTACCGCCGGGCCTTGCGGACCGCGTGACGGACTAGCTGGTTTCGCAGGGTCCCCTGCCGACGATCGCGAGCCCCTCGAGATCCCCCGGACCCCAGTCGGACAGCGAGGTGTTGGACGCGTTCATGATCTCCGTCGAATCCGCCACGTGCGCGAGGCCCACGACGTGGGCGATCTCATGCATGATCACCGCGCGCGCGAGCAATCGTCCCTTCGTCGTGCCGAGAAGCCCGACGATGTCGTCGGAGTCGAGGACGACGGTGCCCGATGCCAGGAACCGCGTGTCCCCCCACGCGCCTGTGACCGAACTCGAGCCCCCAAGACCCGTGATTGATCCGGCGAGTTCGGGCATCGCGGTTTCGTTCGACCACCCGATGATGAGCGGGGCAAATCCCTCGCCGTAGCGATCGGGCTGAAACAGGCGCCGATCGAAACTCGCGACCTCGTCGGTGGGTCCGTCGTACTCAAACTGCAGCCCCGTCGCGGTAGACACGGACTGTACGGCCTCCACGATGATGTCACCGAGTCCGGACGGTTCCCCCGCCGCGTTGTACACGTAGTGAATCGGTCGGCACGGATCGAAGCGGACGGGTTCTCCCCTCTCCTCGAACATGAATGCGTAGTTGCCCGTCGTGGTGATGGGAACCACGGGAAGGAGTCTTCCGTCGGACGGGGGCGGAATGGGGACTCGTACCTCGGTGTCCCCGTCGAGCAGCGCGTTGCGGGGCGTGCCGAGGTGACGCAGATCCGCCATCTCAAGTCCCGAGACCTGCAGGGCTACGACGGCGGCTACGACGAATACGAGGAAGGTCGCCCAGAATCCTCCGCGGGCAGTCATAGGCTCAGCCTCCCATGAGTTGGGACCTGTGCGGGCAATCACGAGCGTGAGAAGTGCCACAATGGCATTCGTGCGCGCACTCCTTCTTGAGAACCTCCATCCGCAAGCAACGGACATCCTTTCTGCGGCCGGCATCGACGTCGATAGCCACGCTGGCGCCCTAGACGAGGACGAGCTGATCGCCGCCCTCGAGGGCGTCGATCTCGTCGGCATTCGGTCCCAGACCAGGCTGACCGCGAAGGTCTTCGAGTCGTGCCCCTCCCTCATCGCGGCGGGCACCTTCTCCATCGGCACCAACCAGGTTGACCTCGCAAGCGCGGCTCGCCTGGGTATCCCGGTGTTCAACGCCCCGTTCTCCAACACACGCTCCGTCGTCGAACTCGCCATCGCCGAGATGATCGGCCTCATGCGGCGCCTCCCCGAACGCAACCACTCGCTGCAGGACGGGGTGTGGACCAAATCGGCTGACGGCTCGCACGAGGTGCGGGGCCGCACGCTCGGCATTATCGGCTACGGCAACATCGGATCGCAGCTATCGGTCCTTGCCGAGGCGCTCGGGATGAAGGTCGTTTTCTTCGACGTCGCCGAGAAACTCGCGCTCGGAAACGCCAGCAAGGCCACGACGATCCCCGATGTCCTCGCGGTCTCGGATGTCGTCTCGCTCCATGTCGATGGACGCCCGGGGAACGCCGGGTTCTTCGGCGCCAAGGAATTCGCCCTCATGAAGGAAGGCTCGGTCTTCCTCAACCTTTCGCGCGGCTTCGTCGTTGACGTCGAAGCGCTCCGCGACTCCATGGTCGCGGGGCATATCGCCGGCGCCGCCGTCGACGTGTTTCCCGACGAACCGAGGAAGACGGGCGATCCGTTTTCGACTCCCCTGCGGGGGCTGGAGAACGTCTTCCTGACGCCCCACATTGGCGGCTCGACGGAGGAGGCTCAGCGGGACATCGGCATCTTCGTGGCGACGCGCCTGCGTGACTACGTTGAGCAGGGCTCCACATCGTTGTGCGTCAATCTCCCGAGTCTTTCCCTTGAGGCCGCGATGGGGACTCATCGCATCGCGCTCATTCACGAGAACGTCCCGGGGGTACTCGCCGCCGTCAACAGCGTCTTCGCGACCCACAAGGTCAATATCGAGGGACAGCTGCTCGGAACCCGCGGGGAGCTGGGCTACGTCGTGTCCGACGTCGCGGCGGGAATGTCAGAGGACGCCGTCACCGAACTGCGAGCCATGCCTTCGACCGTCAGGCTGCGCATCCTGTCATAGGTCCTGGCTATGAACGTGCGTCCTCTTCGCGCAGTCGTGCGATCGCGCTCTCGAAGTCCT
>CAZTJX010000284.1:0-2166 GCA_964613755.1 uncultured Demequinaceae bacterium
GTCACTCGACCGACATCACTGATGCTCTCTACGCCGCGAATCCGAACTGGACATCGGAGCACAATGCCGTAGTTCGTCGTCGGCGCGACGACGAACTTCTTCGCATTCTCGGAGATGCGGCCAACGACCGCGAAGACGGATAGACGGAGGCATCTGGTGCGGCTGCAAGTCGCGATACTCGCGCAGGTGCCGGCGGCACTGGCGTCGGGAATGGTCACCCGAATCAGCAGCCGGCGGGGTGCTCAACGGATGCGCTGGCGTTTGTGTATGAGTATGACGAGCAGGGGTTGATCACGCAGCGGGATGTGATCTCGGATGAGGCCATCACGGAAACCGAGTATGCGCATGACGATTTGGGTCGTCTGGTGCGCTCGGTCACCGGTTCCACGGCCACGATTTATGGGTGGGATGCGGCGTCGAACCTCATCGGCGAGGGCGGCACGGACGACCCGTCAACCACCAAGGCGGGGGATGCGTATGCGATCGCCCGGGGCCGCGCCTGAGCCGAACGTCGTGCGAGGATTGGAGGGCGGGGCGGGGCTCTGCGGGGATTGCGACGAGGAGCGGGCATGCGTACATGGGGCATGAGAGTAGCGGTGGCGGCAGCGGCCGCAGTGGCCTTGGCGGGGTGCGACAAGCCCACCATCCTGGTCTCGGTGGTCAACGGCTGCGACGTGAACGCGCGGGTTCTCGTCTCCGACTTCGCGCACCACGATGACCATGACGTCAAGCATTTCCGCACGTTACTGCCCGACGACAACGCCGTATTCCTCGTCCCGGTCGGCCGTGACGGTGACATCTCGCTCATGACCTGGGACATGGTCGACGCCAAGCAGGTGACGCGCATCGTATCCCTCCTACGCGAGGCCGTCGACGGGACCTCCGAGGACGGCAAGGACCTGCGGGTAGTCACGCTCAGCGGTTCGGACTGCCCGGTGGCGAACTAGTCGCCCTCGGCGCACACGGACCGGTGTCCCCAGGAAGCTCCCCGCGCGCCCCGTTCCACCCAGCCGTGCCCCGCACCTCTGGGCCGACCGAGTCGCGGCACCATCGTGAAGGTGGTCCCTTCGCGCGGAACTCCCTCTCGTGCTGGTGCATGCGGTATGCATGCGCGTATCCTGGGGCCTATGGCCACTCTCCAAGTTCGCGACATTCCCGAGGACGTCCGAGTGACTCTCAAGGCTCGCGCCGTCGCCGCGGGGCAGAGCCTCTCGGAGTACGTGTCCGCGGAGCTCGCGAAGTCCGCGCGGCGCCCCACGATCGCCGAGCTGACCGCACGAATCGAGCGCCGGGGCCGCGTCGCCTTCACCACGCCAGCCGCCGAGATCCTTCGGGAAGAGCGCGAGGCGCGGGGCGCGTGACGGCGGTCGTCGACGCCTCGGCGCTCGTGGAATACCTCGCGGGCCTCGGACGGGGCGAGCGAGTGGCCGCGCTCGCGGCCACGCACGACGACCTTCACCTCCCGGCGATCGCCTCCGTCGAGGTAGCGTCGGCCCTTCGGGGGTTGGTCCGACGGGGCCAGCTCGACGAGGCGCGGGCGAGGCTTGCCCTGGTAGACCTGACCGCGTTCCCCGCCGAGCGATGGCCCGCCGAGCCGATGCTCACGCGGATGTGGGAACTCCGGGACACGCTCTCGGCCTACGACGCCGCGTACGTCGCGCTGGCGGAGGGCCTCGGGGCGGACCTCATTACGTGCGACGAGCGGCTCGGTCGCGCCGCCGGAGACGCGGAGGTGCGCTGCCGCGTCGTCGTGCCGTAGTCGCGGAAGACTCGCGGCGAACTAGTCGCCCTTGGCGCCGAAGACGATCTCGTCCCAGCTCGGGACGTGCGCCCGGCCGTTGCGCTTAGTGCGGGCACCCGATGCCCGGGGAGCCTGCGTGCGGACCGGCGATGTAGTGGCCTCCCCGGTCTCCGAGGCGACCGAGCCATCGGACGACAGCCCCTCGCCACCCGAGGCCACGGAGAACTCGGCCTCGCGCGCGTTGAGCGGGCCGAACCCCTCGAACACCTCGTCGTACTCGTCGTCCGTGTCCAGGTCCAGGACCTCGCGCGTGCCGCGCTTGGACTGAAGGTTGGCGAGTAGGTCCTCGGTGGAGGGCTTCGCCTGCGCGGGCGCGGGCTCTACGGCGGGCTCGGACCCGACCGCGCGCAGATGACCCCCAGCCC
>CAZTJX010000285.1:0-2153 GCA_964613755.1 uncultured Demequinaceae bacterium
GTCGTTGATGTTCGGTGACGAGCAGGGCTCCGCTCAGGTGATGATGCAGGTCACGTTGGACGCGTCGGGCGCAATGCTCCCGGCGTCGGTCACCGACCCGATCTCCCGCAACGCCTACACCCCCTACGGTGCCGTGCGCGGGGTGGACAACCTGTCGATCGACCACGGGTGGCTGAACAAGATCGCGGACACCGACACGGGCCTGACGTATCTGGGCGCCCGCTACTACGACCCGCTGACCTCACGGTTCATCTCCCCGGATCCGCTTATGGATCCGATGGATCCCAAGACGCTCGACGCGTTCATGTATGCGAACAACAACCCCGTCTTGTTCTCCGACCCCACGGGGCTCACCCCGTACTACCAGGGCAACACCAAGATCGCGGACGAGTACTACGTCGACGGGGGCTGGTACAAGAACTATCCTCCGAAGCCTGCACCGCCTCCTGGCCCCACGGACGAGGAAATCGCAGTCGCGGCAAGTAAGCGTACTCACGGGAAATCGGTCGAGTACTACGAAACCGGAAATGCCCCAATTGGATACGACCCTTGGACGTCCAACTACAGCGATGAATGGTTTCAGCTTCCGAGTGGCGAGTGGGTTGACGGGAAAGTCTTCGAGCCTTGGGACGGTAGTCGGACCCCTACCGACGCCTTCATCGATGCGGTATACGGCGGAACCGTGCCTCAAGATGCTCTCGAACAGATCAAGGCGGACAAGAGTCCGGCGTTCGCGCCCTTCCTGAACTACGCGCTCACCACGGCAGTCGCGGAGAATGCGGCGAGGACGCATCAAGCGGACTACACACAAGTGGCGGCTTCCAGTGAGCGGAAGGCCGCTCTCGTCGGCTACGCCCTGACGTTGGACTATTCCACGAACAGAGGAGTCGATGTATCGGGCATACTCTTGAAGGACTGGGGCGTTAGCTATGACCGGGCTTTTGGCGCCGCTTTTGGCGACGCCAACGACAACTACGTTCAAGGGATTGTGGCCTTGTTCGGCCCGAACAAGCCTCGAGGTGCAATCGGAGCGGTGAACTTCGTGCGGAGGATGGTGCAGAACGGTGCGCCCAACTCTCCAATCCTCGACCTGCAATCCGACGAAAAATGGACGCAGACACCCCTTGAACAGTTGTCAACGCTTGGCCAGGAGGGGGCAGCCTGATGAGACACTCTCGAGGAGGAATCGTGTATCGGCACAGCGGAGGGACTCGGATGCGCGGGCGGGTGTCTGTTGCGGTGGCGCTGGCAGCCATCGTGTTCGGACTGTCCGGCTGTTCGGCGTCAACGCCGCTCGATCGTCTGCTGGCCGACAGAAGCGCCGAACCGGGTCCGTGCTTGGGGCCTACCTTCGGCCGGGCCATTAACGTCGCGCAGTTCGAGTGTTGGCGTGTAGCAGGTGTCGACGACATTGAGGCGTTCACGCACGAGATCGCGGTCGCCGTGAACGGCGGAGCTGCTCCCGATCCCGATCGATCGAAATGCGTCTCGTGGGCGCCCGACACTGTCGTTACCTGCGCCATCGATCTGTATGCCAATGGTTCGTGGTTCACGGTTGAGGTGGTCCGCGACCTCTATTCGGTGGAACGGGACGCCCTAGAAACCACGGGTGACTTCCCGCCCGGAACTCCGGTGACGATCGTGATCGCGCGATCCACGACGTCTTTCCCCCCAGAGGACGCCTGATGAGGACCCAGGCGCGGCGCTTCGGCCGGTCGGTCCTGACTGCCGCTGGCGTACTGGTGGCACTCGCGGGTCTCGCCGCGTGCGGGCAACGGGAGACCTTCTCGGACGAGTTCGTCTGCGGTGACCTCGAAAACCGAGACGGCTCCCAGGACTTCGTACCGAGCTCATGCGATGCCGACCACACGGCGGAGAGGTTCTTCCTGTTCACCGCGCCGTTCGAGGATTACAGCAGTGAAGACATCGTCCAAGCTTCGATCAACTACTGTCTGCCCCGTCTCTACGCTCGCTATGACGCCGGTAACGACGACGGCTACGGCGGGTCCTACACCTCGGTCTATGACTACGACTTGGTCGGTGTGGCGCCAAGCGTCGACGAATGGAACCGGGGCAGCCGTGAGATCGCCTGCGTCGCGTTCCGGTTGGACGGAAAGACCTTCCCCTAGGCGTCTCCGGCTCTGAAAAGCCCG
>CAZTJX010000286.1:0-2145 GCA_964613755.1 uncultured Demequinaceae bacterium
TTCCATGCGCGCATCGCCCAGGATCACCCCACCGATCCGTTCGGTATCGACGAGGTCGCGACCGTGCTCACCGAGAAGCTCGTCGAGCGGCACCCGCACGTCTTCGGCGATGTCACCGTCATGGATTCCGCTGAGGTCCATACCAACTGGGACAAAATCAAGGGCGAGACGAAGAACCGCGGATCGGTCCTGGAGGGCGTGCCCTCGGCACTCCCCGCGCTCCAGAGGGCCCAGAAGATTCTCTCTCGCGCGGAGCGCGCGGGCCTGGAACTTCGGGCCGATGCGGGGGTGGACGTGGGACACTCCCTGCTCGCCCTCGTCGCGCGGGCCGAGGCGGAGGGCGTCGACGCCGAGGGCTCGCTACGCGACGCGGTGAGATCCCTCGAGGATGCCGTGAGGAACGCCGAGGCCGTTCGCACCGCCGCCGCACCTTAGGACTTCTGTCTGTCACGCGGCAAGCGGTCGGAAGATAGACTCGGACCCGGATAATCCCAACAATTCAAGGAGCATCATGGCCAGCATTGAGGCCGTTGGAGCCCGCGAGATTCTTGACTCGCGCGGCAACCCCACCGTTGAGGTCGAGGTCGCCCTGGACGACGGCACGTTCGCGCGCGCTGGTGTCCCCTCTGGCGCATCGACCGGCGCTTTCGAGGCCGTCGAGCGTCGCGATGGCGACGCGAAGCGCTACCTCGGCAAGGGCGTTCTTGGCGCCGTCGACGCCGTGATCGATTCCCTCGCCCCCGCCGTCGTCGGCCTTGAGGCGAGCGACCAGCGCCTCGTCGACCGGACGATGATCGACCTGGACGGCACTCCGAACAAGGAGAAGTTCGGCGCGAACGCCATCCTCGGCGTCTCCCTCGCCGTGGCTAGGGCCGCGGCAGACAGCGCGGAACTGCCGCTGTACAAGTACGTCGGCGGAGCGAACGCGCACATCCTGCCTGTCCCGATGATGAACATCCTGAACGGGGGTTCGCACGCGGATTCCAACGTTGACATCCAGGAGTTCATGATCGCCCCGATCGGCGCGCCGACCATCCGTGAGGCGATCCGTTGGAACGCGGAGGTGTATCACAACCTCAAGGCGGTGCTGAAGTCCAAGGGCCTCGCGACTGGCCTTGGCGACGAGGGAGGCTTCGCCCCGAACCTGGGTTCGAACACCGAGGCGCTCGATCTGATCGTCTCCGCAATCGAGAAGGCCGGCTACAAGCCGGGCGTGGACGTCTCGCTGGCGCTTGATGTCGCGGCGACCGAGTTCTTCAAGGACGGCGCGTACCAGTGGGAGGGCGGTAAGAAGTCCGTCGACGAGATGGTCGCGTTTTACGCGAAGGCCGTCAAGGACTACCCGCTGATCTCCATCGAAGATCCGCTCGACGAGGACGACTGGGAGGGTTGGGCCGCAGTCATGTCGGCCATCGGCGACACGACGCAGATCGTCGGAGATGACCTCTTCGTCACCAACCCCGTTCGCCTCGCCCGCGGAATCAAGGAGAAGTGCGCGAACTCGCTCCTGGTGAAGCTCAACCAGATCGGGACCGTTTCCGAGACCAACGACGCCGTGACGATGGCCGCTCGCGCGGGCTTCACGGCGATGGTTTCTCACCGTTCAGGCGAGACAGAGGACACGTCGATCGCCGACCTGTCGGTCGCGTACGGCCTCGGACAGATCAAGACCGGAGCCCCTGCTCGCGGTGAGCGCATCGCCAAGTACAACCAGCTCATGCGCATCGAGGAGGAGCTTGAGGGTGCCGCGGTTTACGCGGGTCGCTCGGCCTTCCCGAAGCTCGGGGCGTAGTCAACTCTCGACTCGCGGCGCAAGCAGCGAGTCACCGACGCGGAGCGCCGGGACAATGGTGGGCGTGAACCCCCCCCAGCGTCCCGGCGCGCCGCGGCCGTCTCAGGCCCGGGCTCGGCTCACCCCGAGGTCCGGCGTCGAGAGGACCGCCCCCCGCACACCACCCCCGGTCGAGCGACCATCGGCCGCGTCGTCCATGTCGTGGCGTGCCGTCGTCCTGACCGGGGTCATGGCTCTCGCGCTCGCGGTGATGGTGCCGTCGGCTCGCGCGTTCCTCAAGCAGCAGGAGACCATCGAGGACCTTCAGGGTCAAGTCGCGGGTGCCCACGCCGAGGTGGACGACCTCCAGGGCC
>CAZTJX010000287.1:0-2140 GCA_964613755.1 uncultured Demequinaceae bacterium
GATCGTGGTGCTTGACGGAGATCTTGAAGTCGTGGAAGTCGTGCTCCTCGAAGAGCGACGCCTCCCAGACGGCGGACTCGACGAGCGCCTCGGGCGTCGCCTTGCCGTACTTCTCCATGAGGCGCGGGTCGAGGGATCCGGCGTTGACGCCGATGCGGAGCGAGACCCCTGCGTCGCTGGCCGCCTTGGCGATCTCGGCGATCTTGTCGTCGAACTTGATGATGTTGCCAGGATTGACGCGGACGGCGGCGCAACCGGCGTCGATCGCGTCGAACACGTAGCGCGGCTGGAAGTGTATGTCCGCGATCACGGGGAGCTGCGACTTCTTTGCGATGGCCGGAAGCGCGTCGGCGTCATCCTGGCTGGGGACCGCGACGCGCACGATGTCGCACCCCGCCGCCGTCAGCTCGGCGATCTGCTGGAGCGTCGCGTCGATGTTGGCCGTAAGGGTGGTCGTCATCGACTGGACACTGACGGGGGCGTCACCGCCCACCTCGACGGCGCCGACGCGGATCTTACGGGAGGCGCGTCGTGAGGCGAGTGGGGCAACGGGCAGAGGCGGCATGCCGAGGGAAACGGAGGTCACCCCCCCAGTATCGCGCACGCTCGGGGGCGAGGGGCCCCTCCCCTAGAGGCTGATCGGATCGACGAAGTCCACGTACATCAGTAGCAACCCCATCCCGATGAGGAGGAAGAACGCACCGTAGGCCGCAGGCATCATGCGGGCGACGTCGACGGGCCCCGGACGAGGTAGCGCCCGAACGCGCGCCCACCCGTTCTTAACCCCCTGCCACAACGCTCCGGCGATGTGGCCCCCGTCGAGGGGCAGCAGGGGAATCATATTGAACGCGAACAGGGCGAGGTTGAGGATCGCGACGAGGCCGAGCATGTCTGCGATGCGATCGCTCGTGGTGTAGCCGTCGACGTCGATCGAGGCGATATCCCCGGCGATGCGCCCCACTCCGACGACGCTGATGAGGCCCTGGGGGTCGCGCTCCTCAAGCCCGAATGCGGTGCGGCCCGCGTGATAAACGTACTCGGGAAGGTGGGCCAGGAGCGTCATGGTCTGCCCCAGGTATGAGAACGTCATGCCCGTGCCGTACCCCAGATCCTGGCGGACGATCGCGTAGGTGGGCGACATCCCCAGGTAGCCGACGCGCTCCGTGACGAGCGAGCCGTCGGCATGGTGCTGCGGCATCCCGGCCGCGTCGTAGACGGTGACATCGGCCGCCGTGGGGACCACCGTCACCGCGAAGGTCGTGCCGTCCCGGTCCACCACAAGGGCAAGGGGCGTCTCCGCGCTCGCACGGATGATCTCCTTCACGGAGGCCCAGTCGCCCGCGGGCACGCCGTCCACCGAGACGATGACATCGCCGGGGACGAGGCCAGCCAGTGACGCGGCGCTCGGGGGATCACCGGGCGCGCACACATCCTCGGCGCCTGCAGCGGGGACGCAGTCTCCCACGGAGCCGACGATGGGCTGGGACACGGGAACGCCGTGGATCGCGGCGATCCCCGTGAAGATGACGATCGCGATGATGAGGTTCATGATGGGGCCGCCGAACATGACGACGA
Source organism: uncultured Demequinaceae bacterium (assembly GCA_964613755.1). Taxonomy (GTDB): domain Bacteria; phylum Actinomycetota; class Actinomycetes; order Actinomycetales; family Demequinaceae; genus JAFGBM01. The sequence goes on from CAZTJX010000287.1 coordinate 1,576, forward strand.
CCTTCTTCGGCCACGCGAGGCGGTAGAAGGCCCGGTGTTCCTCGCCTGGTTCCATCTCCTCGACCGAACTCAGCCGCGTCTCCTCGATCACCTGGGACGCCCAACCCTTCCCCCGAACCGGGGGCACCTCGTTCTCGGGCGGGATCATCCCCACGAGCCGCACGTAGCCGCCCGCAGGGATCGCCTTGATGCCGTACTCGGTCTCGCCGCGCGTGCGGGACCACAACGTCGGGCCGAAGCCCACCATGTACTGGCTGACGCGGACGCCGAAGAGCTTCGCGGGCACCATGTGCCCGATCTCGTGGAGCGCGATCGACGCGAGGATGCCGACGAGCATCACGACGACGCCGATCGTGTAGGCGACGGCTGTTGAGTCCACGGTGCTACCTTACGTCCGATTCGTGATGAGTTGACCGGCGGTGTGACGAGCCCAACGCTCAGCTTTCAGGACCGCCTCGAGCGTCACCTCACTCGGTGGATCAAAGGTGGCGAGCGTCGCGGCCACCGTCTCAACGATTCCGGGGAAGGAAAGAGTTCCCGCGAGAAAGGCCTCCACCGCAGCCTC
>CAZTJX010000288.1:0-2134 GCA_964613755.1 uncultured Demequinaceae bacterium
GGTCCCGACCGGCGACCCGTCACCGCGCTTCGAGGCAACCCCGATCGACACCATCGAGCCCATCGCAGAGCTGGCATCGAGCACCGTGAGCTTCCGCGCCTCCGGAGACGACCTCGTGGTGGCCCCGCGCTCTGCACTCACCAACGAGGACGACTACTTTACCTACCCGTTTGGTGGCCTGTTTGTGGTGCCCTACGGCATCACCTCGGGTGGCGCGACCATCGAGTGGAACCGCGCCACGTACTTCGACTGCTACGCAGGGCAATATGGGGCTCCCGGCATCGCGACGCTGGACCGATGGTGGCTGGGCAGCCCATCGCCCTGGATCGTGGCACGGGTGACCTGCCCGACCTACTCGGCCTTCGTGGGCACGTCGAACCGGCGCGTGCTGCTCGGCGGCGGCATCGACGAGGGACCTACTCCAATCGCCGCTCGGGGAGGCTGGTCCGTTGGCCCGCGCGATGCCATCGGGACCATTTTGTTCGGCGATGATCGCATGGGCGCGACCAAGGAGGGAGAGCCCGAGGCGCTGTTCGCGCTGTCATCCCACGATCCCTTTGTGGACGCCCAGAACGAGCTCGAGAGTATGCGAACGGCGTGTGGATGGTCGCAACCGCGTGCGCGCGCCTTCGCGTAGATGTGCTTCGCCCACGGGGACTCGAACCTAGAGTTGCCGGCCCAGGTCGTGATCGCGAGGCGCAGGCGTTTGTTGCAGGCGTAGCGGAATACGACGCCGCGGCTCTTGCCGGAAGCATGCGTCACCGGGGCGACGCCGGCCTCGGCGGCGAGCTGGTCCTCCGTCTGGAAACGCTCGGGGTCCTCACCGAGCTCAGCAACGATCTGTGCAGCGTTCACCTTGCCGGTGCGCGGGAAGGACATCACGACCTGACCTGCGGCGGTTTGTGCGACGTCATGCTCGATGCGGCTGGTGAGGACGGCAATGCGCTCGACCAGTGTGCGGAGCACAGCGACGAGCGTCTTGACGAGCTCGCCCTTGGCTTCCTCCTCGAACTCGCCGGCGAGGCCAGTGGGGGCTGTGCGCAGGCGCTCGAGGAGAACGGCCGGGGAACGACGTCCGCTGTAGCGATGAGCTGCCAAAAACGCCGCAAGACGCTTCTCGCCGAGCCGTCGCGCGCCGCCCGGGGTTGGGTAGCGCTCGAGGAAGGCGAGCGCGATCGGCGAGTCGACGTCAGCGAAGATGGCGCCAGCGCCGGGCCAGAAGCTGTCGAGCAGCGACCGGAGCTGGTTCGCGACCGCCACCCGCTCGGCCACCAGGTCGTCGCGGGTGCGGACGACAGCACGCAGAGCCCGGACCTCGTCGGACGCCGGCCGCAGCCGTCGGAAACGGTGTCCATCGGTGCGCAGCACGTCGGCGAGGATGTAGGCATCGCCAGGGTCGCTCTTGCCGCCAGCGGCCCGGTAGCGAGGTCGGCACGCCTTCAGCGCGTTCGGGTGGATCGGCACGACGGGGTGTCCGGCATCGACGAGCGTATCCACCACGAGGCCACTGGGACGCTCGATGGCGACGGGGAGCTCTCGGGCCGGCGAAATCCGGGCGAGCCGGCGAAGGAGCCTACGCAGCCCCTCTGCAGTGTGCTGCACATCGAGCTGCGCGACGATGGTGCCCTGCTCGTCGATGACGCAGGCGGCATGCTCAGCACTACCCCAGTCGAGTCCAGCGAAATACTTCATGGTCAACCTCCGGCAAGTAGGGGTATTACCTTCGACCGTGCCGGGAGGTCCTGCCGGTCGCTCACTGAACGGCGCTCCGGGGGCTGCGTCTCGAACGCCTTTGGCCCCGTGGCGCTACACCCTGTGGCCGGTTCGGGCCTCCCGGTCTCTGCAAGGGGGCGGGTCTCATGCGGGCTGTCGAGCAGCAAGCGATTTTGGCCCTCCTCGCAGAGGCACGGGAGAAGTGACGCCCCCTCTCGCACGAGTCGAGCAGGAACGCCAACGAACAGAGAGGTACACCAGTGAGCGAGCGGGAGTTGCCAGATGTTCTGCTCGAGCGTTACGCGTTGGGCGAGGTGAGCGACGACGAGCGGCGCGCACTGGAGGCGCGCCTCGACCGTGGCCGACTGGAGCCGATTTGCCAATCGGACCAGGAGATCCTGCAGCAGTACCCGCCCGAGCT
>CAZTJX010000289.1:0-2132 GCA_964613755.1 uncultured Demequinaceae bacterium
TGCCAGGCCGACCTGGCGGGCGGTGTCGCCGAGCGGCTGATCGTCGCGGACGAATGACCACGCGAGGATGGTGACGGGACCGGTAAGCATCCCCTTGACGGGTTTGTCGCTGAGCGACTGAGCATAGGTCGCCCATTTCACCGTCATCGCCTTCGGGCGCGACACGTCGCCCCACAGAATCGACGGGCGCGTGCAGCGCGAACCGTAGGACTGGACCCACCCATTCTTCGTGACGGCGAAACCCTCAAGGAGCTCGGCGAAATACTGGACCATGTCGTTGCGCTCGGCCTCGCCGTGAACTAGGACGTCGAGCCCCAGCTCCTCCTGGAGTTTGACCACCGCGGCGATCTCGGCCTTCATCGCCTTCTCGTAGGCGGCGGGCGTGATCTCACCCTTCCCGAGCGCCGCGCGAGCCTTGCGGATCTCGGGGGTCTGCGGGAACGAGCCGATGGTCGTCGTTGCGAGAGCGGGAAGGTCGAAGCGTGAGGTCTGCGCGGCCTCGCGCGTACCGTAGTCGCTCGCGCGAGCGTAGTCGACGGGCTTGATGGCGGCGAGTGCGTCACGCACCGCCTTGACGTTCGTCCCGGCATTCTCTGCCCGAGACTTCAGCGCGGCGCGAGCCGCAGCCAACTCGTCCGCGACGGCAGCCTCACCCTCGGCGCGAGCCTTGGCGAGCGTCGCGATCTCCGCAACCTTCTCGTCCGCGAAAGCGAGCCACGGCAGGATCTCGCCTAGGTGCTCCTCTCCCACGGTGGTGTGCGGAACATGGAGCAGGGAGGTAGACGTGGCGACGGCGACGGTGCCGCCGAGGGCCTCGCACGCCGCGGCCTTCGCCAACGCCGCGTCGAGGTCGGCGCGCCAGATGTTGTGGCCGTCGACGACGCCAGCGACGACGGTCTTGCCGGTCAGGTCGACCCCCGTCGGCACGGTACCGCGGACGAGGTCGAGTGAGATCGCCTCGACCGGCGTCGACGCCAGGGCCGGAAGCGCGTCGTCCAGCGACGCGTAGGGAGCGGCGACGAGGATCGCGGGTCGTTCGGTCAAGGCGCCCAGGGTGTCGTAGGCCGTCTTGGCGGCTTCAAGCACATCCTCCCGGGGGACATCGAGGTCCGCGACGAGGGCGGGCTCGTCGATCTGAACCCACTCGGCTCCGGCCGCGGCCAGGTCCGCCAGCAGTCGCTCGTACACGGGGAGCAGGTCAAGGAGGCGGGATATCGGCTTGAATCTCGGTGAGGCCTCGTCGCTGGGCTTCGCGAGCATCAGGAAGGTCACGGGGCCGGTGATGACGGGGCGCGTCAGGAAGCCCGCGGTCTTGGCCTCGAGGAACTCATCCACCCACCGCGTAGAGGACGGGGAAAAGACCGTCTCCGGGCCGATCTCGGGAACGAGGTAGTGATAGTTCGAGTCGAACCACTTGGTCATCTCGAGCGGAAGGTTGTCTCCCTCTCCGCGAGCGACGGTGCTGTAGCCGGCGAGGTCGACGGTGCCATCGGCCGCGCGCAGCCCCGCGAACCGCTCGGGAATCGCGCCGACCGCTATCGCGGTGTCGAGAATATGGTCGTAGAACGAGAAGTTCGAGGGAATCGACGAGTCGTTGCGTCCCAGGCCGAGCGAGGCCATGCGCTCGAGGTTCGCGAGGCGCAGGTCGCGCGCGGCCGACTCGAGATCCGCCGCGGAGGTCGCGCCTTTCCAGAAGGATTCGAGCGCCTTCTTCAGCTCGCGGTTCCTTCCGATCCGCGGATAGCCGAGGATGGTGCCGCCGGGAAAGGCGGGCGTGGTGGTGCTCGTCTGAGGGCTCATGTGTCTTCCAACGTTCGTGGGTGCGCGGCGGGCTCGCGTGTGCGCGGCGGTGGCGGAATCTCGCCAATGAGGTGAGGACGAGTCTACCGTGGAGCCGCCCAATCAACGAATGACGGGAGACTCCTCACCGAACGAGGGAGGAGACGCGAACGTTGACGCGAACGGAACACCCCGTGAAAGGATCGCCCCATGACCGATACCTCGCACCGCAAGGTGACCCTCACGCGCGAATCCAAGGGCGTGTACATCGCCGTCAACTCCCGCGGGGGGACACTCCGCTTCGGGCCCGAGACGCAGGACAGGCTTCCGCAGCGCTATCAGCTCCTGATCTG
>CAZTJX010000290.1:0-2120 GCA_964613755.1 uncultured Demequinaceae bacterium
CCCATTACTTCCCACCCGATTCGGTGAGGAGCGAATACCTCAAACGCAGCGACACCGCGTCCACGTGTCCGTGGAAGGGCCGCACGGAGTACTTCGACGTCATCGTCGCGGGCCAGGTCAACGAGGACGCGGCATGGTCGGTACCCGCCCCGAAGCCCGAGGCGCGTGCCATCGCCAGGTACGTCGCCTTCTGGCGGGGAGTCACGGTCGAGCCATAGGCCGCCCGAGCATCCTCCTTGCACGCCGCGGCGCGCGGCGTTACCCTGACACCACCCGCGAAGGAAGGGCAGGACATGAGCGACACCCCGCTCCGCGTCACTCCCGTGACGTCGTCGTCCCCTGCCGCCATGATGAACCTCATGGCTCCTTCGACATGTGCCTGCGTCTGCGACGAGGGCTGCTGCCTCTGTCTGTAGAGCGCTGGCGCCCACCCCGTGAAGTGCGGCGGGGAACCCTGCTAGTGCTCGCCCCGGTGCCCCCTCGGAGGCATGCGCGCCCCTGGGCGCCACCGATACTTCCACCCCGCATCGGCCCCGCCCGATTCCGGGACCCGAACTCGATGAAGGACTAGACATGGCAAAGATCTACGACGATGCGACCCAACTCATCGGCAACACCCCACTGGTACGCATCAACAAGCTCACGAAGGGCTCCGGTGCGACCGTTCTCGCCAAACTGGAGTTCTATAACCCCGCGAATTCCGTGAAGGACCGCCTCGGCGTTGCGATCATCGACGCCGCAGTGAAGGATGGCTCGCTCAAGCCCGGTGGGACGATCATCGAGGCGACGAGCGGCAACACGGGCATCGCGCTCGCGTTCGTCGCCGCGGCGCGCGGGTACAAGGTGGTGCTGACCATGCCAGAGACGATGTCGATGGAGCGTCGGGCCCTGCTCCGGGCGTTCGGCGCCGAACTCATCCTGACGCCCGGACCCGCGGGTATGAAGGGTGCGGTCGAGGAGTCGGAGCGGATCGCGGCCGAGCGACCAGGCTCAATCCTGGCCCGCCAGTTCGCCAACGCCGCGAACCCGGAGATCCACCGCACGACCACCGCCGTGGAGATCTGGGACGACACCGACGGCGCCGTGGATATGGTCATTGCGGGCGTCGGGACAGGGGGCACGATCACGGGCGTCGGCGAGGCACTGAAGGCTAAGAAGCCCGAAGTCCAGATCGTCGCCGTCGAGCCCGCCGAGTCTCCTCTGCTCAGCGGTGGGGAGCCCGGTCCCCACAAGATCCAGGGGATCGGGGCGAACTTCATCCCCGAGATCCTCAACACCGCTATCTACGACGAGGTCATCTCCGTGGGCTCCGAGACCGCAGTCGCCACGGCCCGCGCCGCCGCGCGTGAGGAGGGCCTGCTCGTCGGTATCTCCTCCGGCGCGGCGCTTCACGCGGCGTCGATCGTCGCGAAACGCCGCGAGAACAAGGGAAAGACGATCGTCGTCATCATCCCCTCGTTCGGCGAGCGCTACCTCTCGTCCGTGCTGTACGCGGACCTCATGACCTAGCACCTTCACCTCCGCCCGTGAGGCGGGGAAGGAAAGGGGTGGCTCGGGCGTTACTCTGGCCCGAGCCGCCCACTACCGGCAAACGCAGGAGGACACCGTGACGCAGGCGAGATCGCAGCGGCACATCGGGCCATTCGCGAGGCTCATGGAGGACGTGCGCACGGCGCACGACCGCGACCCGGCGGCGCAATCCACCTTCGTTATCGTCGCCTCCTACCAGGGCGTCCACGCCGTGTGGTACCACCGCGTCTCCCACTGGCTGTGGACCCATGGCCTCCGCATCCCCGGACGCCTTCTCTCGCAGCACGCGCGCGCCATGACGGGGATTGAGATTCACCCGGGCGCGCAAATCGGACGACGGGTCTTCATCGATCACGGCATGGGAGTCGTCATTGGAGAGACGGCCGTCGTAGGCGACGACGTCCTCCTCTTCCACGGCGTTACCCTCGGCGGGGTCTCGATGTCGCCGGGGAAGCGTCACCCGACCATCGGCGACCGCGTCGTGGTCGGCGCGGGCGCCAAGGTGCTCGGGCCGCTCGTCGTTGGTTCCGACGCCCGCATCGGTGCGAACGCCGTCGTCGTCAAGGACGTTCCCGAGTGCGCCACCGCGG
>CAZTJX010000291.1:0-2112 GCA_964613755.1 uncultured Demequinaceae bacterium
GCCACAAGCTTCTTCTCGCTGTAGGTGGATTTGGGCTCCTGGCCCCCGACACACTCTTCGACCGTGTGGTGGCGACCGTCGTACGTGCTCTGGTAGTACGTACCGCTCGTACAGCACTTCATGGGTGTGCTGTTGAACGCCTTCGTCGAAACCACCTTTCCCGTGTGAAGGTCCACCAGGGTGAAGATCTCGGCGAAGTTCGCCCCCTTCTCGAAGTAGACCGGTGCGTGGGTCGTCGCGTCCCACAGTCTGCACTCGGCATCCCCCCCTCCCGTGAACTTGTAAGTCAGGCGGTATCGAGCCTCCTTGAGGGAGTTCGCCTCGACGTCCGAATCCGAGAGGTCCGCCTTCTTCTCCGCCGACGGGCACGCAATGAGTTTCCGGACCGAGGTGAGGCCCTTGGTGCTCCACTCCGGGTCGTATGCTTCGCAGTGTATTTCTTCCAGAAGGGACACGGCCGTCCTGTCGGTCGCGCGATCGATCGCACCGGACTTCACGTCGAACACTTCCAGGGCGGCGTCGCGGGGCTCCGTGAACTCGTCGATGCTCGACGCCCCCATGAGAGTGTCGAGAAGAGCGTTGGGCAGGGGATCCCCGAGCAGATTGAGAATGCCGTCTTCGTCCGGGTAGTACGCGGCGGCATTGAGAAGGTAGTCGACCTTACTCTCGGCCGACATAGAGGGCATTCCCGACCGGCCCGCACACTCCAAGAACCGAGCGTCCGATATCGCAGCATCGGTATAGAAGGCGTCGACTTGGTAGTGGTTCCCGAGGAAATCGTCACGGTCGTCCACCGAAAGGATGTGAACATAGGCCATGTGGGCCACCATGTCCAGACTGCACCCCTTGCCGTATCGATCCGCGGCGCGGCTGCTGTCCTTGATTTCGTCCGCCACGGCCAGGAGCCCGGTGACCGTCGCGCTGCGCACGGATCGGTCAGCGGCCTCCTTGAATACGTAGCCGAAGCCCGAAATGGCCTCCTCTGCGTTTCCCCTGCGAGCGTCGATTTCGGCGACCCCGACGATCCTCTCGTGGGAATCCTGAAGCGTCGGAGGCGATCCGTCTCCCTGCTCCTCTGTCGCCGTCTTTCCTGCCGCAGGGGAAGCCAGGCCTCCTCAGGCACCGCACAGAAGGAGGGAAATCGACACTGCCAGAACACGTTCGCGTCGTCGCGACATAGTTGTCCCCTCGCGGTCTCGGGCGCCCCCGGCGGCTGAATCGTGGCAACTGCGCCACACCCTGCCAGACCCTCCCGCGGCCTACTCGGCCGAACGGACCCCTCCTCGTCCACACCGCGGGGAGCCGATGTGCCGCTCTGAATACCCGGGATGTGGCGAAGCGCAGGCGTGGCCAAGGCCACGCAAGAACCCTAGCAGGGCACGATATGCCACGAGAGCACCGAGCGACCCGTTCTAGAACAACGTGAGGCTGGCTTCGGAGGCGGCGCAGAGTCCTGCCTCTGGGGGGACGTCGGCTTGCTCGAACGGCATCGCCTCCAGCCCGTGCGCGGCCATCGCGGTGCGCATCCTCTCGCGGAGGAGCGCCCGATAGTCCGCAGGCACATACGCGCGCTTCCCGTAGAGCTCGCGGTAGCGGGGAAGGACGTCGGGGCGCTCACGAGCGAGCCAGCGCGCAAACCACTCCTTGACGCCCGGGCGAAGGTTCAGGATGTCGTAGGAGACCACGGTCGCCCCCGCCTCGCGGATGCGCCGCATTGCCTCGTCGAGAAGCTCGGGGGAATCCGTTAGGAACGGCAAGATCGGCGCGACGAACACCGCGGGATCGAGCCCCGCGGACCTCGCCGCCGCCACCGCCGCGAGCCGCGTCGCCGTCGACGGGGCACCCGGTTCGAGCGTCGGGGCGAGCGCATCATCGAACACCGCGATGGTGAAGGCCACGGACGCTCTCACGTCGCGCGCCGCGCCCGCGAGGAGCGGCAGGTCGCGACGGATCAGAGTCCCCTTGGTCAGGACGCTAAACGGCGTGCCGGAGCGGGCGAGCGCCGCGATGATGCCCGGCATCAGCCGGTAGCGCCCCTCGGCGCGCTGGTACGGGTCGGTATTGGTGCCGAGCGCGACCCACTCCCGGCCCCAGGACGGGCGCGCGAGCTCA
>CAZTJX010000292.1:0-2056 GCA_964613755.1 uncultured Demequinaceae bacterium
AGGCGCGCGCGATCACCTCGACTAGGAATGGGCTAGGTTGCCCACTCGCTCTCCGAGTAGCCGTTCGGTACGCAGTTCGGCTCTTGGACAACATGACTCCTGTTTCCTTCTCTAGTTCTGCGCAGGACTGAAACCACTCCGGCCATTCGGCGGCGAGCAGTTCTTCGAGGCGGTCGGCGATGAAGGAGACTTCGTTGTGGTGTGCTTGGGGTGGGAAGTCAGCCTCGGGCTGGCCGAAGTACTTCAGGAGCCTTCTGTTCGATGCAATGTTGCTCTGACTGGCGTCTGCCACCTTGTCAGCGGCCTTGTTGCCTGCAGCTCTCACGCGTGCTTCACACCCACTGTCGCCATCCGCTAGACAGTAAGTGGCAATTCCGAGCGAGTCGAGGATTGCATGCGCGAGCGGAAGGTTGTCTTTTCCGCCAACATCGACGACGGCGAGACCAGCGCTTTCGAGAGACGCAGTACCTTCACGGTCGCCGATTCCGTGAATCACTTCGACGTCCGTCGTGCCCTCGACGAGCAGCGCCTGGCTCGCGAACAATGCGTCTGACAGGCGCGCCGAAACGATCCCATCCAGTTGACGTTCTACCGTCGCACCGTCAATTACCGTGTTGAGCCGACGCTTCACGTCGGAAACGCCGGATCGATGGACGCTAACGTCCTCGCCTTCTCGCGTGACGCGGCGCACTTGGTCAAAGTGCTGTGCTTCGACAAACCACGGGCTATGCGTCGCGTAGGCGACCTGGATGCGTTGGCTCGGGTCCTCGGCCAGCGACCGAAGTACCTTCGCAAACGACTTCGCCTGGATGGGGTGCTGGAACAGTTCCGGTTCCTCGATGGCAAGGCAGAAGACACCGTTCGCGGCCGCAGCACCTGACGTGGCGAGGTACTGGAGTGCTGAGATCAAGAGCGTGCGCTGGAAGCCATGTCCCTGGCGCTCAACCGGTGTCTCAGTAGCACCATCGAGGATCGTGACCTCGAAACTGGTGCGGGGTGCTTTCAGATCGACCTGCGACGGCTTCACCAGGACAGACCTACCCGGTGAGTACGCAGAGATCGCAGAGTCGAGATTCTTCTTGATCTCTGAAAGTGGTTTGGCGAAGGCCTTGTCATAGACCGCTTGTTGGGCCGTCCGGCTTGTGTCGACGATGTTCGCGATTTCGTCGTCTGCCGAAGTCCTATCGATCCCGCGCTCGATGATTCGCCCCAGGACGCTAGACTTCGCGTCTTGCGCTTCTTCGTTGGCTCGTAGGTCCGCGGTGACGAGGACGAAGCAGAAGAGCTGGCTCATCTTTCCGCCACTGTTGAATCCGAAGAATGTGGTCTCGAGCGGCTCTGGTACGTCCTTGAGCTCGTCGACGTGGCTAGCCTCCCAGCTGGCCATTGCCGCATCAACGACTGGGCCGGTATTAGCCGCCGCTAGCTTGAGGTCTGGACGGGAGTCCCGAAGCGCGTTGTACAGTTCCTTCTTCCGTGTTGCGCCAGTCTCGGCCTTGATTTCGGTGAACTCCGGAAGCCCTTTGGCGTTTGCCGACAGGTACTCCTTGCCCTCAGGCGTTCGCCTCTTCCAGGCTGTGAACGTGGTCGATTCTGGAGGTGCGTACTTGCCTAGGATTTCTCGATCGGCTGGGCTCAGGTCTCCGAAGGTTACTTCGACCTCGATCGTCGCGTCGGTATCACCGAAGGAGCAGTCATCCTCGGTGAGGTCGCCTCCCTTGCTCCCGTTGAAGAACCAGTCCAAAGCCCGGAGTATTGAAGACTTGCCTGCCCCGTTGGCACCGATCAGGGTCGTGATCGCATCGAAGTCAACCTCAACTTCTTTCAGAAGTCGGAAGTTCGTGATCTTCGCCCGAAGGATCTTCATTGGAGTGCCTCGTCAGAGCCTGGGCGCCTCCTCCGCATGCCCCAAGAGCATCGACGCGATTTTGCTAAACGCTTACTCATTCCTTTTCATTGTGACAGGTTCGGGTTCTTCGTCAACCGCTCACCGACGTGCGAGGGTGCTCGCCTCGGCGGCGCCCCTGATGTGAATCCCATGCTCTCGGAGACGAAC
>CAZTJX010000293.1:0-2046 GCA_964613755.1 uncultured Demequinaceae bacterium
GAGCGGAGGATGTGCTTGCGGGACAGGCCGGAGTCGTTCGCGCCGCGAGGCCCGGTGGGCCAGAAGACCTTGGTGAAGATCTCGAGCCCGTCGCGCCGCTCGCCCTTGAGGGCCTCGCCTAGGACCGTTTCGGCGGCGGTATTCGCGTAGACGTCGGCGGTGTCGAACGATGTGATGCCGACGTCGAGCGCGGCCCTCACGCACGCGGTGGCCTGGTCGTTCTCCACTTGCGAGCCGTGGGTGATCCAGTTGCCGTAGACGATTTCGGTGATTCTGAGCCCGGACGAGCCGAGGAAGCGGTAGTTGACCATGCGTTGAGTCTACGTCTGTTCACGCCAAATTCGAAACGATTCGATCCACCAGCCCAGGACGGGCGCAATGCTGACGGACGGTGGCCTAGGCCGGGTACTGGCCCCTCTTCACCTGGGGCTTCGGCAGGCGAAGACGGCGCATCTGCATCATGCGCGTGAGCCCGTAGATGGCGTACATCCGGGGAATCTTCTCGGCACCGAACCTCTCCGTGGCCTGACGCCGCATCCTCCGCATCAGGAACGCGGACTCCAGTGCCCAGGCGGCCATCATCAGGAGGAGGGCGGTGCCCACCGCTGTGACGATCTCCGGGTACTGGTCGAGGAAGATGAGGACGATCAGCGAGACGACGGCCGCGGGCAGCAGGAATTCGCTCACGGTCGTGCGGGCGTCGACGAAGTCTCGCGCGAATCGCCGCGGCGCACCGGCGTGCTGACGAGGCATGTAGCGCTCGTCGCCCGTTTGGAGGGCCTTCTGTTCCTTGGTGGAACGGGCACGCTGTTCCTCGCGGCGCCTCTTGGAGTCCGCCTTGCTCGCGGCGACGAGAGGGCGACGCTGGGCGGCCTCGCGGTCCTTCCGCTTGGGCGTCGCGTGGCCCTTGCCGACGGGTGCCGTGCCGGAGGCGTCGTCGGATATCTCCTTGTCTTTCGCCATGCCACCACCCTAGTGGCCGAGTCGCATGGGCTCGTCGCGGACCGGAGTGTGCGGGAAGGACCAGCATACGGCCGGGAGCACTTGCCGTCCGGGATCGAGATCGTCAACGTCCACACTGATTTAGCAGTAAAGTACATGCATGGCCTCGGGATCGTCACCGTCTGCTCCCGGCCCCCTCACGGCCGAACAGGAGGATTTCCTTCGAGCCCTGGTTCGCGTCGCCGTCTACCTGCCCCGCAATTTCGACGCGGATCTGGGCCGCGCCGAGGGCCTCTCGATGAGCGAGTACCACGTCCTGATGGATCTCTCCAAGGCGCCAGGGCGACGGCTTCGGATGGGTGACCTCGCCGCTCGCACGGCGCTGAGCCCCGGAGCGGTGACGAGGGTGGTGAAGGTGCTCGAGGCCAAGGATCTCGTCGAGCGCCGGCCGAGCACGCTCGACGGACGGGGACAGGACGCGATCCTGACAGAGGACGGCAGGCTCCGGCTCGATCACGTGCGCCCGGCCCGGATGGAGAGTGCGCGCCGTCGCGTATTCGACAAGCTTGAGGACGTCGACTTGGCGGCCTCCACCCGACTGCTCGACCGCATTTGCCAGGAACGCTAGCCCCCTACAACGAAAAGAGCGATGATGCAGACCAAGCGCGCGAAGTTGAGTGAATACGACGCCTTTGGCCCCTGGATCGATGACGTGACTTCCCTCGAGGACGTGCCGCCGCTCTATCGCGACCACCCTCTGGACCTCCGACGGGCGCGGCTCGTTCTCAAGGTGCCCCGCAATATTGAGCGCAGGGACGCCAATCCCACGATGGACCTCTACGACTACCTGCTTCTTCTCGACGAGGTGGGGCTCACGGTCCTGAGCCGTCGCCTCACTCCGGATTCCACGCCGACGCCCGTCACCCGCGGCTACGACGTCACCGTCGTGCCGTACTCGGACGTGGTCGCCATGCTCGATACGGCAGATCTCCTCGACGGCAAGCTCACCGTGTTCACGCGGGCGGGGGAAGCTCTTTCGATTCGATACAACGCTTCGGCGCGGGCCAACATCTGGGGCAGGATGGTCTCGTCATGCTGGTGGTC
>CAZTJX010000294.1:0-1685 GCA_964613755.1 uncultured Demequinaceae bacterium
ACAAGGGCGGAGTGTCCGTCCACGCGCTGAGCGGCGGTCAGCGGCAGCTGCTCGCGCTCGCCGGTGTGCTCGCCGTCGAGCCGACGATCGTCGTCGCCGACGAGCCGACCACCCTGCTCGACCTTCGATGGCGCGCACACGTCGATGCCCTCCTCGCGTCCCTCGACCAGCAGGTGATCGAGGTGACGCATGACCTCGACGCCGCCTCCCGCGCCGATCGGGTCATCGTCATGGATGGCGGGAGCGTCGTCTTCGACGGCAAACCACGAGCCGCGGTCGCCGCGTACCGGGCGCTCATGGGTGAGCAGTAGGCATGGACGCGCCGTGATGGGAATCTTCGGCCTCTACCGCGAGCGACGCACACCGCTCCACCTCGCGCCCGCCTGGCTCAAGGTCGTGGGTCTCGTCGCTGCCGGGGTGTGGCTCGCCTGGTGCACCGTTCCCCTGTGGAGTCTCGCGAGCATGGGCGTGGCGATCGCGCTCCTGGCGAGCACCCTTCCTCCTCCCGCCGCAACGCTCCGCGGCGTCGCCCCCATGCTCGTCATCGCTGCCCTGACCGGCGCGTATCAGGTGTGGCAGGGCGACGCGCGGCTGGCCGCGGATCTCTCTGCGGACTTCGTCTCGCTCATCTGCCTCTCGCTCGCGCTGACCACCTCGACACCGCTCGACGAATCGATGGGGCTCGTCAGCCGCGCAGCACGACCCGTGCGCCGTTGGATTCCCCCCGAGGCCCTCGCCCTCGTCTTCAGCCTCACGCTTCGGGCCATCCCGGAGCTGACGCGGATCCTCGGAGAGTCACGCGACGCGGCCAGGGCCCGCGGCCTTGACCGCTCGCCCCGCGCGATGCTCGTCCCCGCGGGCGTGCGAACCGTCGGGTATGCCCTCGACGTCGGCGACGCGATCACCGCGCGCGGCCTGGCCGACGAGGCCGCGCCGTCAGGGCGTCGCTAGAGCTCGTTCCCGCAAGAGACGGGCAAGCTCCGCTCGGGGTACCCTCGATTCGATACCTTGGGAGGTTCGCATGACGTTCAACACCGGAGCCCGCCTCGACCCCAGTCGGGTCAAGCGCCGCGGCCGTTCGGCGGGCGTGGGAGGCATGGCCGTCGGTGGTGGCATCGGCGGAATCCTCCTGGTTCTCCTCGGAATGGCGTTCGGCGTCGACCTGACCGGGCTCATGGGCGACGACGGCGGATCGACGGTCGTCGCGAACGATCCCGCGCTTCAGACGAGTCTCGAGGAAGAGTGCGCGACGGGCGCGGACGCGAACCAGAGAACGGACTGCCTCGTCGTCGGCACGGTCAACTCGCTCGACTCCTACTGGTCCGCCGCGCTGCCCGCGCTCGGCGCCGATTTCGAGTACCCGGGCGTCGTCCTCTTCGATAGCCAGACCTCGACGGCCTGCGGGACCGCGTCGGTCCAGACGGGTCCGTTCTACTGCCCTCCCGATCAGACGATCTACGTCGAGACGGACTTCTTCAGGGTTCTCTCGGATCTGGGGGGATCGACGGGCCCCCTTGCCCAGGAATACGTCATCGCGCACGAGTACGGGCACCACATTCAGCAACTCCTTGGCATCTTCGACATCGCGGACAGGACCGCGAGCGGCGCAAGTTCGGACTCCGTCAAGGTTGAGCTGATGGCGGACTGCCTCGGCAAGCTCTGCTTCGGGTCGGACACCAGCTTCT
>CAZTJX010000294.1:1695-2010 GCA_964613755.1 uncultured Demequinaceae bacterium
GCCTCGCAGGGGTGTGGACACACTTCGCAGCGAGCGCGCCGGACTCGAGTGGCACCCCGTTCCTCATGCCTCCGACGGACGCTGAAATTGACGACGCCCTCTCCGCCGCGGGCGCCGTAGGAGACGATCGCATCCAGGAGGCCGCCCACGGGGAAGCGAATCCCGACGCGTTCACCCACGGGTCGTCGGAGCAGCGGGTTCAGGCGTTTCTGCTTGGGTACCAGTCGGGCTTGGCGGCCCAGTGCGATCCGTTCGGAGTCACCGGAGGGTCGAGCGGGAGCCAATAGGGGGCTGTCCCCAACGGATTTCACCGTT
>CAZTJX010000295.1:0-1977 GCA_964613755.1 uncultured Demequinaceae bacterium
AAGGGGGCATGGTCAGTTGCGCCACTCCTGAGATCGCGCGAATGATCAGGCTCCTCCGGAACCAGGGTATGGAGCGTCGCTACGAGAACGAGGTCGTGGGGTTCAACGTCAGGATGACCGATATTCACGCGGCGATTGGTCGCGTCCAGTTGGGGAACCTTCCCACCTGGACCACACGTCGTCGGGAAATCGCGGGTATCTTCGACTCTCGCCTTGAGGGCGTGGTGATACCTCAGGTCGATCTGAAAGCTACACACGTCTACCACCAGTACACCATTCGAGTGGCGGAGGACCGGGATGGCTTCGCGAAGGCTCTGATGGAGGAGCATGGTGTCGGAACTGGAGTCTACTACCCGATCCCGAATCACGAACTCCCGTCATTCAGTGTTCCGCTCGACCTTCCCGTTACGCGAGTCGCGACCCAGGAGGTTCTCTCCCTCCCGGTCCATCCCGCGCTCTCGGACGAGGACGTCGAGCGAATCGTGACCGCAGTGAATGCCCTAGCGAAGGCAGGTGCGTGATGGCGAACCTTCGTGCGGGTCTCATTGGTCTGGGGAGCATGGGTAGGCATCACGCGCGGGTTCTCCGCGGGCTCGAAGGTGTCGACCTCGTCGCCGTTGCGGATCCCGGGGGCGACCGGCACAACGTCTCCGGGAGTCTCGACGTTCTTGCTGGAGTCGACGAACTCATCAGGGTCGGAGTCGACTACGTAACCGTCGCTGTCCCAACGGGGCTTCATGAGGAAGTCGCGCTAAAGCTCGCTGCGGCTGGGGTGCACGCCCTCGTCGAGAAGCCCCTCGGGCCGGATGTGGAGTCAGCCCAGCGCATCGCCGACGCATTCGACGAAGCGAAACTAGTCGGTGGGGTCGGTCACATCGAGCGTTACAACCCCGCTGTGCAGAGCCTCCGCCAGCGACTCGAGAATGGTGACTTAGGCGAGATCTACCAGATCGCCACCCGTCGCCAAGGCCCCTTCCCTGCCCGGATTGCTGACGCGGGCGTGGTGCGAGACCTTGCTCCCCACGATATTGACCTCGCAGCTTGGGTGACACGTTCGACCTATACGGTGGTCGCCGCTCAAGTCGCTCACCGGAGCGGGCGGGAACACGAGGACCTCGTCTCGATCACGGGACGTTTCGCGAACGACGTTGTTGCGAATCATCTGGTGAACTGGCTTTCTCCCATGAAGGAGCGAGTAACGGTCGTGACTGGCGAGCGGGGTACCTTCGTTGCCGATACTCTGACGGCCGACCTCACGTTCTATGCGAATGGCACCATTGCGACGACATGGGATGCCATCGCTGGCTTCCGCGGCGTCAGCGAGGGTGACGTCGTCCGGTTCGCCATCGCCAAGCCCGAACCCCTGCAGAGGGAACACGAAGCATTCCGCGACGCGGTCCTGGGGAAGACGAGCGACTTCGTCACGATGCGCGAAGGCCTCGACACCGTCCGGGTTGTGGTAGCCGCGCTAGACTCCGCCCGCACCGGTGAGATGGTCAGCCTTTAGGGCGCGGACGGAGTCGAGCGCGGCTTTCCGTGCGACCGCGACCGCGGCGACTCCTAGAATCGCTCACATGACGTCGCGACCGCGTGTCCTGTCCATCTCGTTCTCTGACCTCCGACACGATGCGCGTGTTCTGCGTCAGTTGGCGATTCTTCGCGAGTTCGCCGACGTGACAACCATTGGTTACGGGAGTCCACCGGACGGAGTGGGCGAGCACCTAGAGATACCAGAAGCGCTGCCTTCGCTCCCGCAGACCGGGTTGGGGGTTCTCCTCTTGGCGACTCGGCAGTACCGGACCGTTCGGTTGCGCGCGCCCGCGATTGTCGCCGCGCGCAGACTTCTAGCCGACCGGAGATTCGATGCCGTCGTTGCGAACGAGGCTAGAGCGCTGCCGCTCGCGCACGCGGTGGCCACTGGCGCTCCGGTTTGGGGAGACATGCACGAATGGGCGCCGGGGGAGAGGACGCACGTGT
>CAZTJX010000296.1:0-1970 GCA_964613755.1 uncultured Demequinaceae bacterium
CGGAATATCCCGTTGATCGCCGACGAATGGGCGAAGCCGGAATTGGGCTCCGGCTGCGTGAAGATCACCCCGGCCCACGACCAGGACGACTACGACGTATGGCAGCGGAACCCGGAGATCGGGGCGATCAATATTCTCAACCCCGACGGCACGCTCAACGCCGCCGCCGGCCGCTATGAGGGGATGAAGGTTCTCAAAGCGCGGGAGGCGGTGGTCGCCGATCTCGAGGCCGCCGGAATTGGGATTATTCAGGTGGACGAGCCCGCTCTGCGCGAACTGCTCCCGCTGAAGAAGCGCGATCAGGACGCGTATCTGGAATGGTCCGTCGGATCGTTCCGACTTGCGACCTCCGGCGCCGGGGACGCTACCCAGATCCACACACACCTGTGCTACTCGGAGTTCGGCGAGGTCATCGGAGCGATCGACGGCTTGGGGGCAGACGTCACATCGATCGAGGCTGCGAGGTCCCGTATGGAGGTCCTCCCTGCGATCAAGGCCCACGGCTTCGAGAGGGGCATCGGCCCAGGGGTCTGGGACATCCACTCGCCGCGTGTGCCTTCGACGCAGGAGATCGCCGACCTGCTGATGGAGGCGCTCTCCTCGATTCCCGGGAAGCAACTGTGGGTGAATCCCGACTGCGGCCTCAAGACCCGTGGCTACGACGAGACGATGGCGTCGCTCAAGCACATGATGGCGGCGACCAAGGTCGCGCGCGGCTAGTCGTCCGTGCCCTCCAAGGCGTCCGCACCGTCGAGCCGGAGTTGCCAGAAGCCGACGTCGATCCAGCGATCGAACTTGCGTCCAATTTCGGTGAAGGCTCCCACACGGGTGAATCCCAGGGACTCGTGGAGTCGAACGCTCGCCGCGTTGGGTAGGGCAATCGTGCCGACGACCAGATGGATGGGCATCGTGCGGAGGCGTTCGAGCAGAGCCCTATAGAGGGCGGCTCCGATTCCCCGACCCGTGGAGTTGGGCGCCAGGTAGATCGTCGTCTCCGCCGAGTGTTGGTAGGCCGCGCGATCGCGGAAACGGCTCGCGTACGCGTATCCGTCGACGGTGCCATCCGTCTCGGAGACGAGCCACGGGTACCCCGCCCGCTGGACTTCCTCGATGCGCTCGCGCGTCGTCTCGGACGACACGGGATCGATCTCGAACGTGATGATGGTGTTCTTCACGTAGTGGTGGTAGATGGCGGCGATGGCCTCGGCGTCGTCGGGCGTGGCGTCGCGAATCATGTCGACATTGTGCCCGACGCGGTAGCCCTATGCTCCTCGGCTCCGCGGCGAGGCGCGGGCGGGGGTGACGGGGCGACTGTGGCCGGTGACGTGGCACTCACTTCCTCGTAGCGGCGGCGCGCGCGTAGGTAGCGCCAACTCGCGAGTGCGACCACCGCAGAGAGGGTCGCCGCGATAGACGTGACCGTGAAGCCCGCACTCGCGCCGTGGTGCTCGACGAGGTAGCCCGCGAACCAGGCCCCCGATGCGATTCCCATGTCGATTCCGGTGCGCGTCCACGTCATGCCCTCTGTCAGTCTGTTGCGTGGCACCAGGGCCTGCACCATGCCGTCCCCCACGGCCATCGTCGGCGCAACGACGACGCCGGTTGCGAACATCAGCAGGGCGAGGACGACGAGGTTGGGGGCAAGCCCGAAGGTCACGGCTCCCGCTGCCGTGAGCACGACGCCCCACACGAGGCGCGAGGCGAGCGAGTGCTTCCATACGCGGGCTCCGTAGGCGAGGCCGCCGACGAGCGAACCGACCGCGAAGAGGGCGAGCACGGGTCCGGAAAGGGACTTGTGCCCGAGCTCATCGGCGAACCCGACAGTCGAGATGTCGACGGATGCAAAGAGGGCGCCCTGGGCGGCGAAGATCAGGCTGGTGATCAGGACTGCGGGTACCGAAATGAGCATGTGCGTTCCCAGGCGTGCGCGTCGGAGGCGCGCACCACGTGCCACCCTGTGATGGGGTTCA
>CAZTJX010000297.1:0-1961 GCA_964613755.1 uncultured Demequinaceae bacterium
GTCCAGCCCGGCAAGCCGCCGCACCGCCTGGGGATGGGCCAGGTAGGCACCGGCATGAACGAAGTGGCTGGTGGCCTGCTCGTGGCCGGCGATGGTTGCCAGCACCGCCTCGAAGTGGGCCGGGTCGTACTCGGCCACGGTCGCGACCGCTGCGGCCGCCCGCGTCGAGTAGTGGGTGTTGCGGGACAGTCGGTCGAGGATCGAAATCGGGTGGTAGTACAGCGCCACCGTTCCCTCCTCGCGCATCTCTGTAAGCGTCGGCGTCACGATGGCTTTGAACTGGCGGCAGCCGGGGCAAAGCGGATCAGTGTACATGTCCACCCGAACGGCTCCCGCAGGTGGAGTGCCGCCGAGAGATCCATCCTTGTTGATGAGAATGCCCCCCGACTCGTCGGCCGCGCTCGGGGTGGTCAACACGCCGGAATCTGGAAGCTTGCCAGAAGCGGTGATGAAGTTGACGAGTAGCGCGATGGCAACAATCGCCACAATCATCCCGGCGACGGCGAGGCCGTAGTTCCGGCGCTGGGCGCGTCGCTCCTGCGCCTTGAGCGCGAGAGCGCGCTCACGGGCGGCGCTGGCCGTCGCCTTGGTGGGTTTCGATGATGAAGCCATGACATCGCTCTCCGGAATCGTGAGGGGTCTTGGGCGTGATTCTAGCGGGTCGGTCGCAACCAACCGTCGAGTGATAGGCGGCTATCAGGGAAGAAGAATACCCACACGCCGAGGGCCGTGAATTCCGCGCGCTCGATGAAGTGGGCCGCGTAGTCGGTCGTCGTTCCCTCTGCGAGGGTCCCATCTCCACCGAAGCAGCCGCAGTCAATCTGAAGCCCGTGCGCCCAGGCCCAAATCGTGCCCCCTACGTACACCACGAGCATCGCGAGGTAAACGACCGCCATCCAGCGTGTCATCAACCCGGCGATGAGGAACAGGCCGAGTCCGACCTCAAGATACGGAAGGACGTTCCCCACGAGCGGCACCACGAGCTCGGGGAGAAGCTGGTAGGCACGCACGGCGCGGACGGCAGCGGGAATATCGAGCAGCTTGGCGATCCCCGCCCACAGCATGATGCCGCCCGCGGCAATACGAATCACCAACGTGATCCATGGTTGGATAACGGAGAAACGCTCCGGGGCCCGCATGTGTCCTCCCCTGTCGTCGTGGGGGCTTGATTCGCGTCGCGATACTCCCCATTCCCCCTGTCTCCCGACGTACCAACGCCTCGGCAACGACTGAGGTTCCCGCCGAGACTACTAGCCCGAGGGAAGCGGAGGAAGCGGCCACCACCAAATGGTCGTCGCCCACGCCACGGCGAAGAGCGCGGTCCCGACCACGACGACGGCAACGAGTACCCATCTCCGCGCCGCACGTGCCGAGGGGGCGACACGTGCCGCCGCCCGCCTGACACCGTCGCGCGTCGGCTCGGACCATGGCCCACGCCAAAGGACGACCCCAGCAATCATGAGGCCACTTCCGAGGGCCATGGCATGCCCCCACGCGAGTCCCGTCGCTCCCGAGAGCGAGGCGAGGTGCCCGTCCTTGGCAAGTTTCCAGACGAGCGCGGCCCAAGCACCTCCCAGGAAGGTGGCAATCGATGCCGTCGGGAGAATCTCTGCGAAGGCTCGAAGCAGATGCCATGGGAGGCCGACTGCCACGAGTGCGGCGTCTCCACGCCTCTTGCCGCGCCGAGCACGCAACCGGGTGAGGCTCGCGACCCTTCTGTGTTCCGTCCTTCCGAGGACGACGAGAAGGATCATGGTGAGCGTGGCAAGGATCGGCGCGAGCGTCGCGACAGCAATAAGCGACACGACGATGGCAGCGATCACTCCGGGGCGGCGAACCGAGATCGCGGGGAGCGCCCACGGGTCGACGGACATCCCCGTGTGTCCCTCCTCGCCGAGGTCGAAGACCGCCGTCGGCGCTTCATGGAGCGGATGGTCCGTCGTCGAGAGACGCTCGGTTCC
>CAZTJX010000298.1:0-1959 GCA_964613755.1 uncultured Demequinaceae bacterium
TTCGTCACCCAGTCCCTCTTCCACGCCCGCGCGAACGCGGACGGAGCCGAGAACCCTGGCGTCCCCGCGATCGCGTCGCTGCCCGCGCTCACGACCGGGATCTTTGGCCTCGGCGGACACGACGTCCAGCCGCGCCACGTCATCGCGGCCTTCAAGCACATGGCGGATGGCAAGAGGGATCCCCTCATCTACCTGGGCTCCCAGTTCTTCGAGCCCAACCCCGGCCCCACCATGGCCGTGCTTCAGGACAAGCTCCGCGACGCCTACCCGGAGACCGTGGGGATGGCCCTCGACACCGAGCCGAACCCCCTTGACCTCCTCCCCGAGACAGCGATGCGGATACGGTTCCACTCCGTAGGCGGCTACGGCACGGTCGCGACGGGCAAGCTCCTCACCGACATCCTCGCTGGCGTGCTCGACATGCACTCCAAGTCCGCGCCCAAGTACGGCTCGGAGAAGAGCGGTGCGGCGACGAACTACTACATCACGCTGAGCCCCGAGCCCGTGCTCTTCACCAACGCCGAACTCGAGAACGTCGAGGTGGTCATCTCCCCTGACCACAAGGCGTTCGTCCACACCAACCCGCTCAAGGGCCTCGTCCCCGGGGGCACCTTCATCCTTCAGTCCGACCTCTCCGCCGAGGACACGTGGCGAAGCCTCCCGTCCTACGCTCGCCGCACCATCCGCGACAAGAAGATCCGCTTCCTCGTGATCGACGCGTTCACGGTCGCCAAGAAGCACGCTCCGACGCCGGAGCTCGAGACCCGCATGATGGGCATCGCCTTCATCGGCGCCGTCGCCGCCCACGTCGACCGCGTCTCCCAGGGCGCCTCGGCGACGGCCATCCGGACCAAGGTGAAGGCGCAGCTCACCAAGAAGTTCGGTTCCAAGGGCGACGCCGTGGTCGACGCCAACATGGCGGTCATCGACGACGGCATCGGCGCCACCCACCTGGTCGAGTACAACACCCCCGCCTTCGAGGCGATCGAGAAGGAGACGGTGCTTCCGATTATCCGGACGGCTGCGATCTCGGCCTCCATGTGCCCGACCGCATCCGAGGAGCGCGCGAGCGCCCTCTTCGACCCTGCATATTACGAGGACCTGATCGCTCGCCCGTTCCGCGAGGGAACCATGGGTGAGGCCCCCGTGCTCCCCGGATCCGGGCTCTTCATGCCCGTCGGGACGGGCGCGGTGAAGGACAAAGGCCTCTTCCGCAGGACGGTTCCCATCTTCAATCCCGACGCCTGCACCGGTTGCCTCGAGTGCACGCTCGTCTGCCCTGACGTCGCGATCCCGAATACCGTCCACGAGATTCACGACCTGCTCTCCACCGGTATCGCCCAGATCGACGCGACGGATGCCCAGCGCAAGGCGCTCTCCTCACAGGTTCACGCGTGGTCCGAGAAGATCCGCGAGATCTACCGCGACGACAAGAACGCGGGCGCGTTCTCCGAGGTCGCCGCCAAGGCCGTAACGGCGCTGGACACGTCCAAGGCGGCGGTTGCCCGCAACGCCGAGCGGGTCGTCGCGACACTCGCGGCATTCCCCGTCGCGCGGACCCGCCCGTTCTACGACTCGGTGGAAAAGGAGAGCCCGGGTTCCGGTGCGCTCTTCTCCGCGACCGTCGACCCGTGGAAGTGCACCGGCTGCCTCCAGTGCATCGACGTCTGCGGCCCGAACGCGCTGACCGAGGTGGAGCAGGACACCGATGTCCTCACGGACCTCGAGACGAAGTTCGAGTTCCTGACGAAGCTCCCGCCGACACCGAAGCGCTTCTATGAGGGCTCGACGTCGGCCGACGGCGACCTCAAGCGCATCATGCTCGACACGGCGAACTACTACGCCACCACCGGTGGCCACGGCGCATGCCGTGGCTGTGGTGAGGTCACGGCGATCCGCCTCCTCACGTCGCTCAGCCGCGCGCTTGGCGAGGAGCACCGCCGTACGCACGTCGCGGAG
>CAZTJX010000299.1:0-1947 GCA_964613755.1 uncultured Demequinaceae bacterium
GACGACGTCATCCTCAACGCCATCGGGGTGGGGTGCGGGGTGGCGCTTGCCGTCGCCGTACGACGTGTCTGGACTCGGCGCGGGACGACGGGCCTACCCAGATTGTCGACGAGGTAGATCTCTGTCCCCGGTTGGGGAGAGGGTGGGCGCTCTCGTCGGCAAGCGTCGCGGTTGGCGACCATCGCGCCAGGTTCGGCGCTCGAGTCCCTGCTCGGACCCTAGCCGCCAGCCGCCAATTCGTACGCCATGAGCCCGAGGGACACCGCGATCGCGGCCCACTCGCTCACGAGAAGCGGCGCGAACCTCGTCTGAAGCTCGCGCATCGTCGCGGGTCGGCCCAATGACCCGACGATGTCCTCTTCCTCGCCGAGCCGTTCGGCGTAGGACGCGCCAACCTCGTCGGCCACGGAGGCGAGAATCGCCGCTCGCTCCTCCGCTCGCCGCGCCCCGTTGCGCCAGTCCCCCGTGTCGAAGTACGCATAGGTTTGGTTCTTCAGCAAGAGGACGGCAACGCCTCCTCCGTAGCGAAGCCACCCTCCGATCACGTCCGAGCTGTCGACGGTTCGGGTGACGTACATGTTCCGGAAGGTGATGCGATCGGGGGCGAAGACGATTCGCTGGTGAAGGCCCCTAAGCCCGACGATCCACGAAATGCATGCAATCCCTGTCACCGAGGCCCCGACGGGCCCGGCGATCACAAGTGCGCCAAGGTTCAGTCCTACAACCCCCAGCAGGGTCGCGAATCCAAGGAGCACACGTAGGCCGTCGGGCATTCGGACTACGACCTGCCGAACTCCCCGGGAGATCTCTATGAGACTCTGCGCCATCATGACTCCTTCACGTGAACCTGTTCCAAAGGGCGTTTCCGTGGGAAGAAAAGTCCACCGCCAGAAGCATCTATCTTCTCACTGACACGAACGCTGCTCCGCGCGTGCGCGAACCACTCTCGATCGGAGGCTCTTTCGGCTCGGACTTGATCCGACGCCCAAAGCGCGTCACGCCGCGAAAGTGCCATCGCTTCAGCCAACTGCGGGACACATCTGGATTCCATCGACAACAACGACCATGCGGTCATGATCCGCGTACCCCAAGTCAACAAGCCCGTTCGGAGCGGCTTCGAGGAAGAAGAAGCTTGTAAGTTCGAACGTGAGCCTCTCACCGAACGCGGCGTCGACGCCCGAGTACGCCGTCGACGCCATCCCCCCAAGTCCTCCTGTGACAACGGTCGTCCCAAGTCTCACGTACGCTTCTTCCTCGCCCATCCCTCGGTTCGCCACGCCATCGAGAATCTGCGAGCCCGACACCACCGTGCCCAACAGTATGCAGGCTGGCCCTGCGGCGCCTCCGGTCCCAGCTATCGCTGCCGCCAAGCAAGCTCCCGCGACGACGTACCCGAGAACCTGGAGAAAAGTATCCCCGTGATCCCGCCACCACTTTCCGAGGCTCCCGGTCTGAGCGTCGAGGAAGTCTTGATAGGTCAGTTGATCGTTTGGATCCCAGGTCACGGTCCCGCCGAGGCCCGTGTACCTGCCGCACGGCACCCACGGATAGCATGCCGCACCCGATTCGTCGGTGAGGTCGGCGAGGTCGGTGGACAGGGGCGGGTCCTCGGGAGTGGTGTCTGGCGTCGTGGTCGTGGCAGCCACCTCCGCTGCCTCCTTCGCGATGCGTTCGGCCTTGGTCTCACCCGTCATGTAGTACGCCGTGTTGTTGGCGTAATCCTGACAGTTCTTGAGGGCCTGTCCAGTGAGATAGCTGGGGCAGTTCGGGGTTAAGCCCGAGGAGTCGGTGTACGTGACGGGGTTATTTTCCGCATACCGGAACGCGTCGAGCGTCCGCGGATCCGCGGGGTTCATCAGCGGGTCTGGCGACACGAAGCGCGAGGTTCCCGCGTCGTAGTAGCGGGCGTTGAGGTAGATCAGACCTGTGGAGGTCTCGTCCGTGACC
>CAZTJX010000300.1:0-1941 GCA_964613755.1 uncultured Demequinaceae bacterium
GTTCCGGAAGTCAGGTTCCTCCAGGCTTCTCGGAGTATCTCCGCAGGAGGCGTCAGGTCCGGGCGACCGGAGGCATTGAGCCTCGTGCCTGAGACGGCGTCCGCGCGTGGACTCTCACGTCGCGACATGGCGCCTCAAGTCGATCTCTGTTGGGCATCGATCGCGTGTGTCTGGATCGTGCGTGGCAATGACGACAATCCCGTGATCGAGCGCGATTTCGCTGAGGACCTCATTGATGGCGTGGGCGGCAGCTGGATCAAGTTGGGCCGTCGGCTCATCGACAAGCAGGAGCGATGGAGCCTTGGCTACCGCCCGCGCCAACATGAGCCTCTGCGCCTCGCCTCCCGAGAGGGCTCCGAACGGGCGGTTGTCCACGGACTCCAGCCCGAACCTCTCCAGTATGGCTCTGGCCTCAGCGTCGGCCCGGTCGCGTCGAAAGCCGCGAGCGACGAGCGGAAGAGCAACATGATCACGCGCGGTGCGTCGGGCCACTCCGATCGGATTCTGGAAGACCCACGCGATCGAGTCGATTCCCTCCCACGTGACCACCCCCTCGCGCGGCGACTCCCATCCCGCGAGCAGTGACAGGAAAGTGGATTTCCCGGAACCCGATGGCCCCGTGATTGCCACCATTTCCCCATCAGTGAACGCGAAGTCGAGGCCAGCGAAAAGCACCCCCGTGCCGTCGAATGCGTGCGAGACGGCCCGACCCGTCACCTGCATGGCGGGGCGTGGTCGCCGGGGTAGGGTGCGACCTCAGTTGGCAACTTCTCGGAAGTCACCATCACCTCTCCGAGTTGGGAAGCGATCACTCTGACCGCCAGGGGTGAGGTGGGCGCGAGCAGGCATGCGTCCGAGCCGGACAGGTCGTAGAGGGACGACGGGGGCACGGCGACCACCTCTATGGCGACCGCCAACCGGGTTTGGATTGTGAGGGTCATCGACCCGCCATCGGAGGCGGCGTTTGCGGGGTGCGCATCAGTGAAGGCTGCGAGAAACGCTGGATCGCGCATCACGTGGTCTTCTGGCACCGGTGCGACAAAGTCGCCTATCATCGCGACTCGCTCACCTCCGAGAGCGCCCTCTGGGATCACAATCGTCAATCCCGCGAGGCCTCCCCCGGTCGTGAAGATCACGTCGCCCGGAGAGATCTGTGCGCCCACCTGGATGGGACACTCTGCGGGAGTCGCCTCCGATCCGGGCAGCCACACTACGCGATCGAGCGGGATCGATCCCAGAGGACCTGGATAGCCGACCGAGCGCCAAAGTGCTTCGACCGCGCGGCTCGTGCGCGGACCATACCGTCCATCGACGGCTACACCGAACCCTAAGGCCGTGAGTTCGCGTTGGAGGTCGGCGACGTCGTCACCTTGGGTACCCACTTCGAGGCTGCGCCAAGGCGGACGCGCGAGCCGAAGTGCGAGCACCGGGTGGTCGTCGACGACGAGGACGGGCGTACCCGAGTCGATGATCTCGCCGGGCTGGCACCGATAATCCCGCACCGTGCCAAGGGCGCGGCTCGTCGCGTCCCATCGAGGCTCAACGACAGGCACGACCTGCGTGAGGAGCGGATCTGTGTACTCCCGCCCGGACACCGGAATCGGGGCGCCCTCGTTGGGTGTCGACAAGACATCCACGGTGGGTGAAGGTGCGAAGGCGAGTCCCGCCCCCACGCCAAGCCCCAGGCACACAGCGCCACCCAGACCGATAGTCCGCCACACGGGCGCCCGCGACCCCGTGACGGTCACTCGACACCGGTCGTGAGCGGCCAATTCCAACAGTCTTCGGTTTCAGACGCGAAGATCATCATCCCCGACGGCAGCAAGGGCGGCCCCGGGTTCTTCGGAGGCTTCTCCTCGATCGTCGTACCGTCGAGAAGCTGCGTGTACTCCGTGGATGAGTCCAATTCGATTTGCTCGAGTTCCTCCCCGGTGAAGCCGT
>CAZTJX010000301.1:0-1938 GCA_964613755.1 uncultured Demequinaceae bacterium
TGCCGCGGATCGCCTTTGACAGCGTTCGCGCGAGGTCTTGCCGGGGGTCGCGAGTCCTGTCGATGACGACGAGAGCCGGACTTGAGATGTGGGGTTCGTACCGCTCGACCGGTACAAGATCGTGTGCGCCCAGCAATCGAAGTCGTCCTCGATCTCGCTGTCGACAACGCACCCCACACGCTCTCCGTCGCTATGTCCGCGCCTGGGTTGACCCCAGGGGGACTCCGGCACTAGCCCGCAACGCGCGTCGGCACCACGGGCAGTCTCTCCACGCCGCACTCGAGCACGCGCTTCACGACCCGGCCACGCATCGATAGACCGTGAACGGTCACCCCAGGAGCCCACACCACGGAACGATCGGCCAACTTGCCCGCGTCCAGCACCCACCGAATCACCCGGCCCTGAGCACTCCGCGTCGTCGAGCCTTCGTGAACCACATCGATGTCGTGCCCCGGAGGCATCGGGATCGAATACTCTTCGCTCACCTCCTCCGGCGTCACGATGCGCGTGTCCAGCCAACGCAGATCACCCGGCCGCGCCTCGGACGCCAACACCTCGCGAATCCGCGAATTCACCAAAGCATGGCCCGCCGACGGGACACACCAGCCTGATCGGGGTAGCGCGTCCGCCTCCAGAACGAAGCGCGGACCAATGTCCGGACCAGTGGAGATCGCGCGCCCGTAAAGCGCACGGTCACGCTCGTAGGTGCACGGTTGCAGTGCGAGGTCGGGGTCGTCCAACCACGGCGTATACCACCGCTCGCCCTCCAATTCGCTATCCATAGCAGTCCCGGCAACTGTTCCGCACGATCGTCAGGCTGGCATCCATGGCACCTGTCGCCAGTTCTGAGTCCGTCACCCTCACAGGCTATGACACGCCCCGTCATCGAAGGGGACGTCTTGGCGAGTCGTGGGGTTGGAGGCTTCATTCACGCCCGGAGACACGGGCCCACCTCGTCGGTCACTCAACGCGATGCAACTCGGCAGCGCGACCACCGGATCAGTTCGGGCGGGCCAAGGGGACCGGACGGGCGCTCAATCCGCGAGCACCTGCGTCAATGAGCGCCCGAACGACGCTTCCGCGCAACACCAGATTGTCGGATGCGAGCCCGGGCACTGCCAGGACTTCTCGATCGCCGATCTTCTGGGCGTCCAGCACCCAGCGGGTCGGGATACCCGACTCGGCCCGCACCGTCTCTGAATCCGACAAGAAGTCCCGGTCGTCGAGGCTTGCAGTTGCGACAGCGAAGCCAGGCTGCACGCCCGAGGGCGTATTCAATACCACCGGAATCCACCGCACGTCGCCCGGGAGCGCCACGTCGTCAACAAGCGCACGCCCGACGGGGCTGAAGAGGAAGAAGCCAGCGCGAGCCAGTAGCACCGGGACGTCCTCCACCTCATCACAGAACACCTGGATGGGCAGTTCGACCGGCGGGGGAAGGCCGGTTGAGGCGCGATACAGTGCGCGCCCGAACGCGACATCCACCGGCTGAACGCTATAGCGGGGGTACTCCAGTGACAGCGCGTACCACGCGTCTGGGGATAGCGCATCAGCCACTGCAGTCCCAATACGCCTTGCGCACGATGCTCGGATCCGCGGCGATGACCCTGCGGATCAGAATCTCCCAGAGGTTCAGGAACCTCGTCGCGTCGCCACCAGCAGCCTGGTCAATGGCGTCCGCTTGTAGCCGCACCCACGCATGGTAGCCGCTCGGGTGCGGACCGGCATGGGGAATGCTGAGGATGTTCCAATCGGCGTTGATGTTCAACCCGTAATCCGCAACGACTGCCTGAAGGGCATCGACGTTGGCTTCACGCTCCAGCAGGACGTCGTCAGCGCCCTCCGGGGCCTGGTTTGCGTACCGAGTGATGATGTGGTGGTTCTGCACGCTCATCGAAGCGATCAGTGCATCGCGCGCTGTGTCGCTCAAGCAGTTGG
>CAZTJX010000302.1:0-1911 GCA_964613755.1 uncultured Demequinaceae bacterium
ACCAGTGTGGCCAGGGACGAGAATCGGCGGCCGCCGAGATACTCGGCCACGGCGTAGATGTGGGTGCGGAGGCGGTCGGTCAGGATGCGCCGATCCTCGACCGAGTCCGTGAGGGGCGTGCCGTCCGCGTTCTGGAAGAACCAGGCGGGAATCTGGCTGTGCCAGACGAGCACGTGGCCGTAGACGCGGAGGTCGTTTGCCAGCGCAAAGTCCATGAGCGACGTGATTTCGGGGCTCGGCGAGAACTGCTGCGACGCGTCGTACCAGGCCTCGGGCTTCATCGCGTTCTCTGGGGTGATCTGGTTGAAGTGGCGCAGCAGGAGTTCCGACGCCGCACCCGTCGTCTCCCTGCTGTCGATCGCCACACCCACGGGGAAGTCCACCGTTTCCCCGAGAGGGGTGAGGTCCTCGACCTGGGGCGCGGGTGGGGTTTCCGCCGGCAGCGCCCCGGCCGGCATGGCGATGACCAAGACGGCTGCCAAGCCCAGGGGCGCGACGCGCGCGATCATGCCAACGGCCAAGGCCGCGAGACTGGGCGACGTCATCTCTCCCGACGTCCTCCGCATGGCGCCCCCTAGGACTTGCTCGCCGCCACCCAACGGTCCAGGACGTCGGACGCCTTGCCCTCGTCAATGGCGGCCGCCGCGAGCGTCATGCCCGCAGAGAACCGCACCGCGAGAGGACCCTTTCCCGTCCCAGGAAGCGTGCCGTCCGCCACGAGGCCCGCAGCGGCGTTGAGGATCACCGTGTCGCGCACCGCGCCCGACTCGCCGGCGAACACGCACCGAGCGACGTCGGCGTTCTCGCTAGCCTCGCCGCCTCGGAGGTCGGCGATCGCGATAGGCGAGAGTCCCAGATCGCCGACGGGTTCGATCGTCGCGAACGTGACGTCGCCGGCACGGACCTCCCATACGTCTGCGGCCGCAGAGGCGGCCAACTCGTCGAGCCCGTCCTGGTTGCGGAAGACCAGGCCCTCGCGAGCCTGGCTCGCGAGGACTCCTGCCATGACGGGGGCAAGTGCGGCGCTTGCCGCCCCGATGGCCGAGGCGGCGGGCTGCGCCGGATTGGTGAGAGGACCGAGGATGTTGAAGGTCGTCGGGACTCCGAGTTCCTTGCGAATCGGTCCGGCGAAGCGCATCGACGGGTGGAAGACCGGTGCGAAACAGAAGGTGATGCCCACCTCAGTCGCGAGTTCCGCGACGCGTTCGGGGGACAACTCAAGGTTGACGCCAAGCGCCGCGAGCACGTCGGCCGCCCCCGACTTGGAGGTCGCGGCCCGGTTGCCATGTTTGACGACCGTCAGGCCGGTCGCGGCGACGACGATGGCCGCCATCGTCGAGATGTTCACCGTGTGCTGCCCGTCCCCGCCGGTGCCCACGACATCGACGGTGCGCCCCGGTACCTCGATGCGGTTCGCGTGGCGCAGCATCGCCTCGACAAGGCCCGCAACCTCGCCGATGGACTCGCCCTTGCTCCTCAGCGCGACCAGGAAGGCGGAGATCGAGACGGGGGGTGCCTCGTCGGCAAGAACCTGATCCATTACCCACGCCGTATCCTCCGGCGCTAGGTCCTCCCTCGCGATGAGCTGTCCCAGGATCTGTGGCCACGTCGCCATGTTTCCGCCCTCTCCGGAGCGCCCCCGGCGCCCCGAGCCTCGACTACCGCGCGGCGCTCGCCTGCGCGAAGAACTTCTCGACGGCCGCCCTGACCTCGAAGGGGTCGACCGGGTGTGCGATCGCCGCGTCCGCGAGAGACCATGTGGCGAGCCATGCGTCGTCCCCACGCCCCACGAGCACCAGCACCGGCGGGCACGTGGCGATCTCATGCTTGAGCTGGTAGCAGATGCCCATTCCACCGGCCTTCGAAGCCTCGCCGTCGAGGATCAGGAGGTCGAAGTCCTGGGCACCGATC
>CAZTJX010000303.1:0-1905 GCA_964613755.1 uncultured Demequinaceae bacterium
CAGATGCAGGTCGCGAACCTCAAGGACGACTGGTACAACAAGGTCGAGATCTCGATCTATCTGTGCCCCAACGATTCCACCGAGGCGAGTTGCGCCTCCGGGCCCGTCACCCAGGTCCAACAGGACGCGATCGTTCAAATCCTCAAGACCGGCGCCGTGGGAGCGCTCGTCAAGTCGGTCTACGTGGAGAGCAAGGAGGAGGCCTACCAGAACATCGTCACGCGCGACCCCGACGGGGTCTTCTCCCAGTACCTCACGGCCGAGAACATGCAGCCGGTCCTGCGGGTCAAGCTCCTCGACCCCGAACAGTTCCAGGTGGTCGCGGATGCCACGCAGAACCTCGATGGCGTCGAATACGTCCGAGATCAGCGGGACGTTTTCAAGACCCTCTTCCAGGTGCTCAACCGCGCGACCCTCATCGCCGCCACGCTTGCCGGAGTGATGCTGCTCGCGGCCGTCATGTTGATTACCACCACCATTCGGCTCTCGGCGCTGAGCCGAAGACGCGAGACGACGATCATGCGGATGGTGGGCTCGTCCAAGAGCCTCATTCAGCTGCCCTTCATGCTCGAGGGCGCGATTGCGGCCACGATGGGCGCACTCCTGGCTATCCTGGGATTGTGGCTCACGGTGCGCTACCTCGTCGAGGATTGGCTGTCGACCGAGTTCGACTGGGTCGACTACATCCGCGCGTCCGACGTGATGGTCGTCGCGCCGTGGATGCTCCTGATCGCCGTGGCCCTCAGCGCGGTCGCCTCGCTCGTGACTC
The DNA here is from genome assembly GCA_964613755.1 of uncultured Demequinaceae bacterium. Taxonomy (GTDB): domain Bacteria; phylum Actinomycetota; class Actinomycetes; order Actinomycetales; family Demequinaceae; genus JAFGBM01. Next base: position 770 of record CAZTJX010000303.1, read on the forward strand.
TCGGGAAGTACACCTCCGCATGACCGCCTCCCGGAAGTCGGCGCTCGCGGCGATCCTCGCCGTCGGGCTGGCGCTGTCCGCCGGCTTCGGCGGGATCGCCCAGGCGGGGGGTGGGGCGCGCCTTCCCTCCGACGACTACGCGGACGCGATCGCCGCGAAAGAGCAGGAGAAGGCCGACAATGAGGCCCTGGCCGCCGAGAATCAGGCCGCGCTCGAGGATACGGATGCGGAGCTCGTTGCCGCGAACGCGCGGCTGCGCGAACTCGAGGCGCAACTTCCGGTCGCCCAGCAGCAGCTCGACTTCGCGACCGCCCAGTTGGACAAGGCCCTCTTCCAGCAGCAGCACACCGAGGATCTGCTGGCCGCTGCCCGGGCCGAGGATGCCCGCATCACGGCACAGCTCGAGAAGGATCAGGCCGCGCTGATCGAGCTCCAGACGATGCTCGGGGAATTGGCGCGCGCCTCCTATCGCGGCGAGGGTCAGGGTGAGTTCCTTCGCCTCGTCCTAGGCGCCGCGACCACAGAGGACTTCGTCTCGGAGTACTCGGCCCAGCACGCGGCGACCCGGACCCAGGCGAACGCTCTCGCGCAGATCGAGCAGATAGCCGCCGCCGATCGCAACCTGGCCGCCCGTCAGGATGCCGTCGAGGAATACATCGGGGAGTTGAAGAAGCAGGCGGACGAGTGGGTCGTCACCGCGGACAAGGCGCGTCAGGCCGCGGAGGCTAGCAAGGTGGCGATCGAGGCCAACCTCGCCGAGCAGACGACGATTCGCAACACGATCAAGGCGAAGAAGAAGGAGTACCTGGCGAAGCAGGCCGAGCTTGAGCAGGACGCCTACGAGCTTCGCATCGAGATCCTGAAGTTGGTGCGGGCCCAGAGCGGCGGCGTCGTGCTGTCCGATGGCACCTGGGGCTACCCTGCGGTCAGTCACTACATCACGTCGCCGTACGGATGGCGCCTCCACCCGATCTATAAGGTGTGGCGCATGCACACAGGAACGGACTTCCGCGCGTACTGCGGGACTCCGATCTATGCTGCGGCCGACGGCCAAGTGAAGTGGACCAAGTACGTCAGCGGGTACGGCAATCAGGTCCTCATCAACCATGGCCCCATCCCCAGGAACGGCGCCGTCT
>CAZTJX010000304.1:0-1902 GCA_964613755.1 uncultured Demequinaceae bacterium
CGGGCGAATGTCACGCTCGTGCAGCACCTGGAGGACCCCCACGTGCGCGGCGCCCAAGACGCCACCCCCGCCGAGTGCGAGCCCCAGGTTCTCGATGGTACGAAGATCCGCAGGGGCGTTCACGTCTTCATCGTAGGGCGACGCCGCTAGGCGTGGGCGATCTCGCCAATCCCGGAGATCTTGGACGTCACCGTGGGATCACCCTCGTACTTGATCTCACCGACGCCACTGAGCTCGGCGTCGAGGGAGCGCAGCGCGGCGACCGCGATCGATCCGACGCCGCTCAGCCTGACGGTCACGTCCGTGCCCCGCAGGTCCGTGGTGTCGATGGATCCGGCGCCGGAGAGAACCGCGACGACGGTCGTGGCGTCGCCCGAGACCGTGACGTCTCCCGCGCCTGCGATGGCGATGGTGAAGCGATTGGCGGCGAGGCCGGTCACCGTGATGGATCCGGCGCCGAGCATCTCGAGAGACGAGAGCGTCGGCGCGTGAATGACAATCTCGACGCGCCTCACGGAGGCCTTGTGGTCCTGGCTGATGACGAGCGTCGTTCCCACGACGCTTGTGTGGATGTCATCGATGATCGAGGAATCGGCGCGAATGCTGAGCGAGAAGTCGTCTCCCGCGACGACGGTGACGTCGCTAGCGCCGTGTAGTTCGATCGCGTCGAAGCCCGTTGCGGGGCGCTCCTCCGTGACGGGAGTTCCCTTGAATCGCGTGGGCACAACATCGCAACCCGCAAGCGAGGCAGCAAGGGCAAGGATCGCGATCGTCGCGATGGGTGTGGCGCGTTTCATGTCATCTCCTTGGGAGGCTGACTCGACGGTATCGCCGCGGGCTCGCGGCCCGCATCCCGCGCACGGATGAACCACTCGGTGCGTCTCTCCGGGGCATCCCTGGTGGCGGCCTCAGGGATGTAGGCTGGAATCGAATCGTTACGATCTTGGTGAGGGAGTGAGGCGAAATGAAGCAGCGAACCCTGGGAGGCCGCACCGTCAGCGCGATCGGGCTTGGCGGAATGCCCATGTCGATCGAAGGCAGACCTGACGAGGCGCGATCCATCGCGACCATCCACGCCGCGCTCGATGCGGGCGTGACGCTCATCGACACCGCGGATGCCTACCACCTCGAGGCGGACGAGGTCGGGCACAACGAGACCCTCATCGCCAAGGCCCTCGCGTCCTACGGCCCCGGGGCGGCCGACGTCCTCGTTGCGACCAAGAGCGGTCACCTGCGCCCCGGAGACGGAAGCTGGACCCAAAACGGGGATCCCGAGTACGTCAAAGCGGCCGCCCGCGCCTCGGCCAAGCGCCTCGGCGTCGACGCAATCGCCCTTCACCAATTCCACCGCCCCGACCCGAAGGTTCCCTACGCGGACTCGGTCGGCGCGCTCGCCGACCTCCTCGCGGAGGGTGTCATCGTCATGGCCGGGATCTCCAACGCGAACGTCGAACAGATCACGATCGCGCAGGGGATCCTGGGCGACGCACTCGTCTCGGTCCAGAATCAGTTCTCGCCCAGGTTCGTGTCGAGTTACCCCGAACTGGAGTACTGCGCGGCAGAGGGACTCGCGTTCCTTCCGTGGAGCCCGCTCGGCGGGATCGGTGGTGCGGGGAAGCTCGGGGAGCGCAGCGCGGAGTTCGGCCGGATCGCCGAGGCCCGCGGCGTGAGTCCCCAGCAGGTGACGCTCGCATGGGAGTTGGCACTCGCGGACGTCGTGATTCCGATCCCCGGGGCCTCGCGGCCGGAGTCGATTACGGATTCCTTGGGGGCGGTAGACCTGGAGTTGACGACCGAGGAGGTCGCGGCGCTGAGCGCGGTGCTGGCGTCCTAGGGGCGCCCTCGACAGGAATCGAACCTGCGACCTACGGTACCGGAAACCGGCGCTCTATCCGCTGAGCT
>CAZTJX010000305.1:0-1882 GCA_964613755.1 uncultured Demequinaceae bacterium
CAGCCCGTGACAGCATCGGCAATCCTACCGGACCGGCGTCGGGCACCGACGCCGCTCCCTCAGGCGGATTGACGGACGATGAACTCCGTCGGAAGCATGACCGAGTCTTCAACGTCTTCGCCGGCGGCGAGTCGCATGACCTGGCGCGCGGCGGTGGTGCCGTACTCATGAACAGGCTGACGAATGGTCGTGAGCGGCGGGTCGGCATGCAGGGCTGCGCGGATGTCGTCGAAGCCGATGATCGCGACGTCCTCCGGAACGCGCAGTCCGCCTTTCTGAAGGAGACTCATCGCGCCGAGGGCCATCAGGTCGGAAGCCGCAAAGACCGCGTCGACGGGGACACCATCGATGATGAAGTCGTGCATTGCCTGTGCTCCGGATTCGCGGGTGAAGTCGCCGTAGCCCACCACAGGCTTCTCGCCCGCTTCCTCCATAGCTGCCTCATAGCCCCGGAGGCGCTCGACGCCCTCGAACATGTCCTGTGGGCCGGCGATCGTTACCACGTTGCTCCGTCCGGCCGCGAGAAGATAGTTCACCGCCTCGAAGACCGCCTTCCGGTGGTCAACGTCCACGTAGGGGATGCCCTGCTCCCCGGGCGGCGTGACGATGGCGACGAGCGGGACGCCTGCTGCGGACAGGGTCTTCGGAAGGGATTCAACGCCGTGCAGGGACGCGATGAGGACACCGTCGACGTGTCCGTCGGTGATGAATCGTTCGATCCTGTCGTAGCTCCGACGTTCAGGAGCGAGCATGAGGACGAGTTGCTTCCCCTCGCGGGCAAGCTCCTCGCGAGCTCCCGTGATGGCCCGGGTGAAGAACGCGTCCTCCGAGAAGACCCTCACCTCGGCTTCCGGGATGACGAGAGCAAACGTGCCTGTCTTTCGCGTAGCCATACCGTTCAGTGTTACACGGGCGCGCCGCACGAGCGAGGGAGCGTGGCGAACGCCTCATCGGCCGCACAGGCACGTGGCCGAAGGCGGGCTTCTCGCCGTGGCGCGCGCGGACGACGTCACCTAGCAGCGGGGTCGCATCCCAACCCGCTACGCGGACTCGCGAATGACGAGTTCGGTGGGGAGCATGACCGCCTCCCCAATAGATTCGCCCGCGGCGAGCGCAATGACCTGGCGCGCCATGGTCACTCCCATGTCGTGGACGGGCTGGTGAATCGTCGTCAACGGTGGGTCAGAGAAGCGAGCGGCGTCGATGTCGTCGAAACCGATCACCGCGACGTCCTCGGGCACTCGAATGCCCTCGCGTCGCAGCACGTCCAGTGCCCCGAGCGCCATCAGGTCCGAGGCGGCGAACACGGCGTCGCACGGAGCGTCGCTCTTGAGGACCTCCCGCATCGCCTCCGCGCCCGACTCGCGGGTGAACGTCCCGTTGGCGACCATCGGGGTCACCCCCTCCTCCTTGATTGCAAGGAGGTACCCTTCGAGCCTTCGCTCGCCGACGTCCATGTCGAGTGGGCCCGTGATCGTCGCCACGTTCTGACGGCCCTGGGCAAGAAGGTACGTAACCGCGTCGCGAACGGCCCTCACGTTGTCGACGTCGACGAACGGAACGGTTTGCGTACCGAGGGGTCGCCCGCTCGCCACGAAGGGCACGCCCGCGGAGACGAGCGCGTACGGGAGCGGGTCACGGCCGTGCATCGATGCGATGATGACGCCGTCGACGTGCCCACCAGTGACGAACCGCTCGATCATGCGGTAACTCTCTTGGTCCGGCGCGAGCATCAACAGCATCTGCTTTCCCTGGCGCCCGAACTCTTCGGCGACTCCATGGATGATCTTCGTGAAAAAGGCATCCTCGGAGAACACGACCGTGGCCTTCTCAGGGACGACGAAGGCGAATGCACCCGAGGACTGCTCCATGTGATCCAGCA
>CAZTJX010000306.1:0-1880 GCA_964613755.1 uncultured Demequinaceae bacterium
ATTCCGCGGCTCCGCAAATGCTGCTCGACCGGTACGGAGATTTCGCGATCGACGGGAGGCAGAATCTGATCGGCGAGTTCGACGACGTCAACCTGTACCCCACGGTGGTGAAGGTTCTCCGCCATTTCGAGCCCGATATACCCCGCTCCGACGACGACGGCGTGAACCTTGCCTCGAGTGCCTGTTTCATACCCGGCGAGGGCGTCGTCGACGCGCGCCTTGATCCGATCGGTATCGCCGATGCGACGAAGCACCTCGACCGCTGGGTGGTCGATGCCGGGAAGGGGGGGAAGGAAGGGCTCGGCGCCGGGACACAGGGCGAGCGCGTCGTACTTCTCTGTGTACTCCTTGCCGGAGTCCACCTCGCGCACGGTGACCGTACGTGCCTTGCGATCGAGGGAGATGACTTCGCTCGCAATACGCACGTCGATGTTGAGCGCCTCGCGAAGGCTCTGCGGGGTCTGAAGGAGGAGCCGGGAGCGATCGGAGATGACTCCGCCGATGTAGTACGGCAGCCCACAGTTGGCGAACGAGACGTGATGACCGCGCTCAAGCACGATGATTTCGGCGTCCTCGTCGAGCCGGCGCGCGCGTGCCGCCACCGACGCCCCGGCCGCGACTCCACCTACGACGACGAGTTTCATGGCGAACCTCCCTGTGTTCGATCCGATTTAGCCAGACTAGACCAATACCCGGCAGGGTATTCAGCCCCAAAGTCCCGGCGCGTGCGCCCCCTATCACCGTACGACTCGGGAAACCATACGTACCGTCCGGGCGTTGATGAGACGCAGGGGAAAGGCTTTCCGGCGTGACCATCTCCGGGCGACCAGTTAGGCTGAGCACAGGCCACGCGCGACCCGCGCACGATCGAGGAGCTTGCATGAATGCGGACTATCCCGCCAATCCCGCTGCGCCGGGTTCCCACCCGTTTCCCGGCGTGACGCAGGCGGTTCCTCAGGGTGCGGGTGGCCCTGAGTCTCCTTCCCCCGTCGTCGGCGCCCCGGGCCCGAGGATGCACTCCCAGCCCGGAACGGGAGGCGGCACGACGCCCTCTGGTGCGCCATCGGTTCCAGCGCCGAGCCACTACGCCTCGCCCGCGAGCGCGACGGGTGCCGCAGGCTCCTCCTCGAGCCCACTACCGGCCGCTGAGAAGTCCGCACAGCACCCCACGACGCCTTCCACGTCGCATTCGACTCAGCACTCAACGACACAGCCGAGCAAGGCACCTGCCGCTCCCGTTCGTCGTGCCTCGCTACGGTCCGGAACCCAGCCGGTATCCACGGACTCCGAGGCGAAGAGCGCCGACGCGCCCGAGTCCAAAAGGTTCGGATTCTTCGGTAAGAAGGCCAACTCGGGGGAGTCATCGGGAACGACGGAGACGCTTCGACGCAAGGGCGGGCCGCGCAAGGTCCGGGCCATGATGACCGCGATCGATCCGTGGTCGGCGATGAAGATGAGTTTCCTGACGTCCATCGCGGCTGGCGTCGCCCTCGTGGTTGCCGTGAGCGTCGTCTGGGGCGTCCTCAACCAGATGGGCGTCTTCGTCTCGATCCAGGACCAGGTGACAATTCTGTTTGATCCTGAGAACAAGTTGGAGATCCTCCAGTACTTCGATTACGGCAAGATCATGTCCGGGACGATCCTGGTAGCAGTATTCAACGTCGTCATCCTCACCGCGCTCGGCACCATTAGCGCGATAATCTACGACGTCATCGCGAAACTGGTCGGCGGGGTCTACGTCACCCTGACCGACGACTAGTTCTGTTTGAGTCGGCTCGAGGCGGTAGGGTATCCTGGGTCGCCGCCCGGCGGCGCTGAGGGCCCATAGCTCAGGCGGTTAGAGCGCTTCGCTGATAACGAAGAGGTCGGAGGTTCAAGTC
>CAZTJX010000307.1:0-1854 GCA_964613755.1 uncultured Demequinaceae bacterium
GCGGGGTCGTCCTCCCGCCCCGAGAGCCCCACCTCTGCCAGGTGCGTGGCCGCGCGCCGCAGCGCTTGGTTGCGGCCGGCGCCGTCGAGGAACGCGCCAACGGCGACGTTATCAAGCGTGCTGCGGTCGGGGAGTAGCGATACGGTCTGAAACACCCACGCGGCCACCTCGTGGGGGTGCCGCGTGTCACCGTCAGCGTCAATGGCCTCGATAGAGCCGCCCTGCATGCTGAGCAGGCGACCTACCAGCGAGAGGAGGGTCGTCTTGCCCGAGCCCGAGGGTCCCATGACGGCAGCCGAGGTGCCGGAGGGAACCTCGAGGTCTACACCGCGCAGTACCGGGTCCTGCTCGTGCGGGTAGGTGAAAGTGACGCCGCGGACTATGAGCCGCACGACAGGCCCTCGCGCACCTCGCGGGGATTGATGAGTATCGGTCGTCCCACGAGCGACGGATCCACGTCGATCATCCCCAGGCTGCCGCCGAGGGGTTCGATCGCGACTCCGGTGCTGGTGACGTCCGGGAAGAAGCACGTGGCGCCGGTGTTGTCGGAGACCACCGCGGATGATGGCAGGGTGCCGACGACCACCGGTTCGTCGAGCTGGATCGTCCCGGTCCCTTCGGTCACGGCGCCCATGGCGGCGGCGATCGCCGCGACGGCCTCCGGATCGGTGACACGGCCGGAGCCGACAATGTACGGGGTTGCGATATCGCCCACGACGAGGTTGATCGGCTGGTCTCGCGGGATGCTCGCCGTCTCGGCGACCTTGATATCCGCCGGTCCGGAGGTGGCGAGGAACAGATCCGATCCTGGCGTCGCGGCATCCCCGGCAGCAACGGCCACGCTCGCGACTGTCACAGGCGCGAACCCTACCCATACCAGAGAACCTACGGAGAGGAGGCCGTTGCCGATCCCGTAGCCGTGGGCGGTGTTGAACGCCTTGACTGCCCTTTCGGTCCCGAACCCGAACTTGCCGTCGATGGGGCCCGAGTAGTACCCGAACGATGCCAAGAGCGTCTGGGCGATCGCGACGTCCGGCCCGGCTACGCCGCGACTAAGGTCGCGCCAGAGCGGGGTGAGGCTCATGTAGGCGATCACCTGCGCGTCGTTCACCGTGGCGACTCGTGTTCCCGTGTGCACGATGTCGCCGGGCGAGAGGTCGACGGTGGTGAACACGCCGGAGGCGTTGATTGTCGCCGCGACGGGATCCGCGTACTCGACGGAGATGGCGACGACCACGTCGTGGGTGCGGCTCGCGCTCTGAACCGTAGCGAACAAGGGCTCCGGCGATGACGCGGACTCGAGCGGCGATTGAGACGCCGCGCGGATCCCTAGAACGGTCAATGCCGCGAGCGGAGCGAGCAAGGTGACAGCAACGAATAGACTCAGCCCTCCGCTCAAGCGCTTGAGCCACTCCACAACTGTTCCCCTTTCGTCCCCTTGGCGAGGTTACCTCGAATGCTCGATTGTCGCTTCGTTCGACCCGACAGCATTTCTCTGCGGGGGTGCGCATAGATCGGAACAGGGTCGAGCTTGGCGAGTATCCGCTTGACCAGACGCGACTAATGGTGAACTGCTCGAATCCGGATTGTCCGTCTTGCTTCCGCGGTTCGGGCTGTCCGCCACCACAGAGGAACTGCCACGAGACGGGCAGCGGAAGAAGTCAATGTTCGTTGCGGGGTTCGCTGCCAAGCAGATCGCTCACCGCGAACCACAACGGAAAGGATGGGGTGGTGTTCGAAGGAACACCTAGGAGTCGACCTACTTCGGTTGCAGCGGCCACGGTGTTTGCGGCCGGAGGAGCCCTCGCGCCCGCTCTCTCCACGTCGTCTGGCGGTACTCACATTCTCTGTCCG
>CAZTJX010000308.1:0-1848 GCA_964613755.1 uncultured Demequinaceae bacterium
CCGTTGGCGACGGATCCGACCCCCGCTTCGGTGACCGGGGCACCCTGGTTCCGTTTCAGGGAGTTCCGCCGACAGCCGGCCCGACCCGTCGCACGAGCGGGTCGCAGAGACGGCTTCGTTGGCGGCGACCTTCGCGGCCACCTTGACCTCGATCCACTTGTCCGCGCCTCTCCGTTCCTCGATCTTGTCGCGATCGATGCGCTCCGGGGTCGACCACGTCGTGAGGGAGGAAGCGATGGGGGATCTCAGGGAGCGCGAGGTAGAGGTCTCTCAATGGATGGCGGAGGGAATGTCGAACCAAGAGGTCGCCAAGTCGCTCTCCCTTTCGTCCCACACGGTCAAGACCCACGTCAGCCATATTCTGACCAAACTCGGCGTCAGGGGCCAGGTGCAGGCTGTCGTCGAGGCGTATGATTCGGGAATCGTCGCCCCTCGCGGGTAGCCCGGACCGCGGCCGTCAGGCGGAGCCCAGGGTCGCGCGATTCCACTCGACGTGGCGACAGTTCTCGAGGTATCGCAGGCCCCCGATATTCGCCGGCATGAGGCAGTCCATGCCGCCAGCCGTGTCTGCGGGGAGTTGCACCGCTTGTTGAGCGAGATCCCACCCTGTCGCCTCGGGATCCGTCGCAATGCCCGCGTCTTCCATGCACTATCGGAGAACGCTCTCTTTGGACATGACGTTCTGCCCCGCGAGTTCGCGGGATGAGGGCTGCATCTGATAGACCTCGCTCACCCAACGGAACTCCTCTGTTTCGCACGACTCGAACAGCGTCTCCGGCAGATCGATGGCGAAGCTTGTCCTGTATCCGGGCAGCACAAGACCCGAAGGCCTGATCATGTCTTCGTACCGTGCCTCTCCTCCGACGCTGTTGAAGCAATCGATCACGTTGAGGTCTGGGGCCTTGGCTAGGTCAAAGGTCATCCGGCCCTCTTGCTGATCGCTCGCTCCCCCGGCCGTCGCGTCGTCGATCGCCGCCGCGATCTGCTCGGTGAACGGCTCCCAGGCCCACGGCGCTGGGTCGTCGGCGGGAGCGCTGCACGACGCGACGAGCGACGCGACGAGGACGAAGAGAAGCGGGAGCGCGGCGACGCCGCGCCCCCGCCGTGGCGCGAAGACTCTCATCGACCTACCACCACGACTTGTGCTGGTCGATCCACCCCAGTAGATGTTCGCGCGGGAGGCTTGAGCATTCTTGGCGCTGGATTCCCAGTACCGGCGATAGTTGGTGCGCGCCTGAACGGACACCGAATGCGAAGTCCGACTCGTATGGGCATGCACTCCCGGTGAGCAGTACCCCTGCCCGTGTTGGATCATTCCGCTTTCGGTCTGCGTCCACCACCACGAGGTGTTGGTCCAGTTCGATCCATACGCTGAGGCGGCGTTCGCCCCTGCGGCAACGAGAAGTCCCGCCAGTAGCGTCGCGGCGATGGTCTTGCGCACGCGATGTCTTTTGGTCGATTTCCCACCTTTTCGGTGGTTCCTTGATACTTGCGCTGACCCTCCGTCTTCGCGCGCTGTGGGGGAAGTCTCGGGTAACGGCGTCACCGCCCGGAAATCAAACAACGTCCCCGGGCACTACAACTAGTGGTGTCGCGCTCGACCTCAGTAGCGAATACCACCCGGACCTGTCTAGAGTGTGAAACGTCGCGGCTGCCACGCACGCCCTGCCCTCGTGGCTCACAGCACAAGCGGGCCACACCGACTAGGCTCGCGTGACCGGGAAGGGGAACCCATGTCTTGGCTCAAGCGCCTGTCCGGAGGCCTCGGCGTCTTCGTCGCCCTCACGCTGATGGCGCCCCTCGCGGCGCTCGCCGTCTTGGGGATTCGTGCGGCGTCGCAGTCGCCCC
>CAZTJX010000309.1:0-1839 GCA_964613755.1 uncultured Demequinaceae bacterium
CACCGACATCGAGATCCGCGCCACGATCGACCGCGCCGTCGACTCCAGCCCCACCCTGCGCAACAAGAAGGACCTCATCGAAGCCTTCGTCGACTCGGTGAGCATCGATGGCTCGGTCGCTGACCAGTGGCGTGCCTATGTCGCGGCCAAGCGGGACAAGGAGCTCGAGCGGATCATCCGTGAGGAGAACCTCAAGCCCGCCGAGGCGCGGGCGTTCGTCGAGGCGGCCTTCCGGGACGGGCGCGTGCAGATCACCGGGACCGCGATCACGAAGGTGCTGCCGCCCACCTCACGGTTCGGTGGTGGTGGCGTCGACCACGAAGCCAAGAAGGCGACCGTCATCGACAAGCTGACCGCCTACTTCGAACGGTTCTTCGGGCTCGGGTAGGCACTGCGAGCGACCGTAGGGGGAGAGTTGATCGAGCGAATCACCGTCGATGCGCCGTACTGCTTCGGCACCCAGAAGCTGGTCCTGGATGGGCTCGCGAAGGTCAACTTCGTGTTCGCGCCGAACGGCTCCGGCAAGACAACGATCTCGAACGCACTCATGGGGCAGCCGGACGATCCCGTGGAGCGAAGCGAGTGGCCGGTCGCGCCCACCGATCTGAAGATCCGCGTGTACAACGAGAAGTACCGGCAGCAGGTTCTCGTCGAGAGGGTGCCCGGTGTCTTCACGATGGGCACGGAGTCGGCGGAGGTCAACGAGCAGATCGCGGCGCTTGAGGAAGCTCAGAAGACGCGCAAGGCCGAGCGGCAAGGCTGGGAGCGGGAGATCGGATCGGGCGCCCCAGCAGGCAGGAGCGGTCTGCTCGGCGGCATCGAGGATGAGCGGGACATCTTCCGCGACACGGTGTTCGAGGAGCACAAGAAGAAGCCAGAGCGCGCCAAGAAGGTCGTGTTCGACCGCTTTCGAGGCGTCAAGGTCAACTTCAGGGACGAGGCCCTTCGACGCGCGTCCGGCAGCCCCGCCCCGCCAGCGGGAGTCACGTGGGAAGCCCTGGAGAAGCGTGCCGCCAGCCTGGGAGGGGACGGGACGCCCCGGAATGTCCTGCCCGGGCTCACGACGACCTCGCTGGTCGACGAAAAGGACATCGCCCGGCTCGCCGAGACCACGGAGTCTCACGGCGCGGGTCGATTCGCCGAGTTCGTCCAGCGCCTTGGCCACGAGGATTGGGTCGACAAAGGCCGACGCCATCTGCAGGCGGCCGAGGGGAAGTGCCCGTTCTGCCAGCAGGCAGCGCCGGCGGACCTCGAACGGCAGCTGGCGGCCTACTTCGCCGCGGGCTACGACGAAGCCCTCAAGGAGGCCCAGGCCGTCGATGCGCGGGTCGGTACACGCGGCGCGACGCTCGAAAGCGAGCTCGCCGTGATCGAACAAGCGGTCTCAAAGGACCCTGAGGTCGACGTGGACGCCTTCGAAGCGGCGATCCGTACAGTCCGCACGGCGGCGAAGCTGATCGGGGAGGAGAGCCGGACGAAGTGTGAACATCCGACGCAGGCGGTCCAAGTCACGGACATCGGTGCCCCGGCGGCGGCCCTCGCCAGCTTGATCACGAGCGAGAACTCGGCCATCGCCGCGCACAACGGGCTCGTCGCCGACGCGAAGTCCTCCCGCGAACGGCTCGTCGAAGACGGATGGGCGCTCTTCCTCTCGGAGCCCACGGCCGCCAGCGCGATCAAGCGACTCCTCGGGATCAAGGCGAGCAAGGAGACTCAGATCGCCGACCTTCGGCAGAGCATCGTCAAGAGCAAGGGGCTCGACGCAGAGGCATCGCAGGAGATCGGGCGCCTTCGCGGGTCGATCTCGAACACCACGCAGGTCGCGGACCGCATCAACGG
>CAZTJX010000310.1:0-1830 GCA_964613755.1 uncultured Demequinaceae bacterium
GTTTACCACTTCTTCCTCGTCCCTCTCACGATCGGGCTTTCGGTCCTCGTCGCGATCATGCAGACCGCGTGGGTGCGGACAGGCAAGGAGAAATGGCTGCGCCTGACGAAGTTCTACGGGAAGTTGCTCCTCATCAACTTCGCGCTCGGCGTCGCGACCGGAATCGTGCAGGAGTTTCAGTTCGGTATGAACTGGTCGGAGTATTCGCGGTACGTCGGGGATGTCTTCGGCGCCCCCCTCGCCATGGAGGCTCTCGCCGCCTTCTTCCTCGAGTCCACCTTCCTGGGGCTGTGGATCTTCGGCTGGGATCGCCTCTCCAAGCGCGTCCACCTCACGACAATATGGCTCTTCGCTATCGGCACCAATCTCAGCGCCTACTTCATCATCGCGGCGAACTCGTGGATGCAGCACCCCGTCGGCGCCACCTACAATTCCGAGACTGGCCGCGCAGAGATGACGGACATCGGGGCGGTACTCACGAATCCCACGACCCTCATCGCATTCCCCCACGTCATCGCCACGGCTTTCCTCGTCTCCGGAACGGTTGTGGCCGGGATCGCGGGCGCGTGGCTCGTGAAAACGCACCGGGACGTCGGCACCGACAAAGCCACCAAGGGCCAGAACGCCGACCGCTCGCTCTACCGAACCGCCCTCCGATTCGGCGCCGTCACAATGCTCATCTCGGGCGTCGCCGTCCTGGGCACGGGCGACGTTCAGGGGCAGCTACTGGTCAAGGACCAGCCCATGAAGATGGCGGCGGCCGAGGGCGTCTGCGACACGGCCTCTGGCGTCGCGTTCACGTTCTTTGCGCCGCCCTCGCTCTCAGACGAGTGCGACGACCTGACCCACGTCCTCGAGGTGCCCAAGCTGGCCTCGTTCCTCTTCACCCACGACTTCAACGGCGAGATCCAGGGCGTCAACGACCTGCAGGCCGAGTTCGAGCAGCGCTTCGGCCCAGGCGACTACTCGCCCAACGTTCCCGTCGCGTTCTGGAGTTTCCGGTTGATGATCGGCCTCGGTTCCGTCAGCATCGCACTCGCCCTCGCCGCGCTCTGGTACACACGTAAGGGCGGAGCCCCCCGTCAGCGGTGGTTCCAGCGACTCTCCCTTGCGGTGATCCCCCTTCCCTTCCTTGGGGCCTCGTTCGGGTGGCTCTTCACGGAAATGGGTCGCCAACCCTGGGTCGTTTACCCCGACCTGACGGGCACGGACAGCGTCGGGCTGCAAACGATGTTCGGCGTCTCCGCCGGGGTCTCGGCAGGAGAGGTCCTCACATCGATGATCGTCTTCACCCTCGTCTATAGCGTGCTCGGCGTCTTCTGGTATCGCCTCATGGCGCGCTACGCCAAACTCGGCGCCCCCGTCATTGCACCCGAAACGAAGGACGACTCGGGCGATGGCCCGCTGTCGTTCGCCTACTAGGGAGTCGCCATGGATCTCGCCATTGTCTGGTTCATCCTCATCGCCGTCCTCTGGACGGGCTACCTCGTTCTCGAAGGCTTCGACTTCGGGGTCGGGATGCTCATGCCGTTCGTCGCGAAGAACGATCAAGGCCGCCGCGTCGCCATCAATACGATCGGACCCCTCTGGGACGGGAACGAGGTGTGGCTCCTGACCGCGGGCGGCGCGACGTTCGCGGCGTTCCCCGAGTGGTACGCGACGCTCTTTAGCGGCTTCTACCTACCCCTACTCGTCATCCTCGTCGCGCTCATCGTGCGCGCAGTCGCGATCGAATACCGAGGCAAGATTGACGACGTCACGTGGAGGCGTCGCTGGGACTGGGCAATCATCGTCTCGGCCTGGATCCCATCGATCCTGTGGGGCGTGGCC
>CAZTJX010000311.1:0-1826 GCA_964613755.1 uncultured Demequinaceae bacterium
GACGCCCGCGACGCCACGGTAGAACTGCAGGAAGATCTCGTCGAGATCGACCGCAGAGCTCGAGAGCGAGAGCACCTCGTGGGCCGTCGCGGCCTTGAGGAGCGGGGCCATCGAACCCTCGTACGAGACGGTGAGGTGTTCGCCGTCGGCGACGACCTCTCGTACTCCCGCAACCTTCTGGAACGCCGCGGGCATGATGGGCTTCGCGAACTGCATCGTGACCCGGCGGAGCGCCTTCTCTCGCAGGTCGGCCATCTTCTCCGTCGCGATGAGGATTCCCTCGCGGATGAATCCCACGCGGTCGGCCGCTCGCTCGACCTCGCTCAGGGTGTGGCTCGAGAGGAACACCGTCCCACCCTCAGCCGTTACCTCCCGCAGGAGTGCCTGGAACTCCTGCTGCATCAGCGGGTCGAGACCTGTGCTCGGCTCGTCGAGGATGTAGACCTCGGGGCGCGACATGAACGCCTGGATGATCCCCACCTTCTGGCGGTTGCCCGAGGAGTAGTCGCCCACCTTGCGCGTCAGGTCCGCCTCGAATCGCTCGGCGAGCGCGTCCACCCACGCCCAGTCCACGCCACCGCGAAGGTTCGCGAAGTACGTGAGCGTCTCCTTGCCCGTCAGGCCGGGGTAGAGGGCGAGTTCGCCGGGAAGGTACCCCACGTGCCTGCGGATCTCGACGGAGTCGCGGTGAGAGTCGAGCCCGGCAATCGTCGCGCGACCCTCCGTTGGCCGGATGAGGTCAAGGATCGAGCGGATCGTGGTCGTCTTGCCTGCGCCGTTGGGGCCGAGGAAGCCGAACACCTCGCCCTGATGGATCTCGAGGCTCAGATCTCGGACGGCGGTGAAGCTGCCGTACTTTTTTGTGAGGCTCTCGATCACGATTACGGGCTTGGCCATCTCGAACTCGCTTCCCGTCGCCGCTGCGGCGACCCGTCCATTCCACCCTAGTGACGGGCTCTTCCCCCGGCGTCATCCTCGGGAATGATCCCCCCTGGCGGCGCGGCGGCCGTCGTCCTAGCGTGGAGGGGACGGCCGACGCGCGGCCGCGCGACAAGGAGATCGCCATGGCGAACACGGTTGCACGGATCACCGAGATCAGTTCCAGCAGCGACGTGAGTTTCGAAGACGCGGTGGGCGTCGGGATCGAGCGGGCCACCAAGACCCTTCGCGGCGTCAAGGGAGCCTGGGTTAAGGACCAGAAGGTCGAGATCAAGGACGGCGTGATCACCGCCTACATCGTCCACCTTTCGGTGACGTTCATTCTGGACGACTAGCCCCGGCTTTCCCCGGCCGCTCGAGCAAGCAACGGGCGGCCGGGGTAGCAGTCACCCTGGTGTCGTGTCACGATTGACCCCATGTCCGACGCCACCTCTTCTGCCGCGGCCAACTCCCTCGTGGATTCCAGCGACGAGACGTTCGCCGTTCCCGTGGTGCGCGTCGCCGAGACCGCTGGGGAGCCGCTCCCGGACGACCGCTATCTCGATCGCGAGCTCAGTTGGTTGGCGTTCAACGAGCGTGTCCTCGACCTCGCAGAGGACACGCACACGCCCCTGCTTGAGCGCGCCTTCTTCCTCGGAATCTTCGCCTCCAATCTCGACGAGTTCTTCATGGTGCGGATCGCCGGGCTCAAGCGCCGCATCGCTGCCGGATTCGCCGTACCCTCCGCGACGGGCATGAGTCCCACGCGACTGGTCGAGGCCCTCACGGCACGGGCCCACACGCTGATGGATCGGCACGCCGAACTCTTCACCGAACAGGTACTCCCGGGGCTCGCCAAGGAGGGAATTCGCATCGTCCGCTGGGACGACCTCGAGGAGCGCGAACAC
>CAZTJX010000312.1:0-1824 GCA_964613755.1 uncultured Demequinaceae bacterium
ACGACGGCAAGTGGACTGGCGAGCAGCGCTTCTTCCCCGAGAAGCTGGCCGAGCCCTTGCGGCGCCGCACCCCAAGCGGGATCTTCGTCTCCGACATGGCCGACTTATTCGGGGAGGGCGTAACCAACGAGCAGATCGCGGCGGTCTACGGCGTGATGGCGGCGACTCCCCAGCACAGGTACTACGTACTAACCAAGCGGGCGAAGCGGATGTGGGAATGGTTCGAGTGGGTGGCGAAACATAACGGACACCCGCCGGATCTTCTTGTCCAACAGTTCGCCGCGGAGGAGGTCGACCTGCCAAATGGTAGCGGCCCGTTTCCTGCGCGCCCATGGCCCCTCTCCAACGTCTGGATCGGCTGCTCGGTCGAGAACCAGGCCGCGGCCGACGAGAGGATCCCCGAGCTGCTGGCCACCCCAGCGGCGGTTCGATTCTTGAGCATGGAGCCACTGCTAGAAGCAGTGGATCTAAGCGAGTGGGTCCAATGCATCGATCACTGCGACGAATGCGGAGCCGAGAACGGGCCACAAGACGAGGATCTCTGTCCGGAGTGCGGAAAAACTGGGACCCTGATCGGGACGTGCGGGGCGGCCGAAGCCGAGCGCTACCGAACCGGCGAGCGCTACGATCCCGACAGCGCCGCGGGACACTCCGACGTGGAAGGGACCAACTCGTACCTCTCGTTGATCATCATCGGAGGGGAATCGGGAAGCAGAGCGAGGCCATTCCATGTCAAGTGGGCGTGCTCCATTCTCCGGCAGTGCAAGGGAACCAGCATCGCGCTGTTCGTCAAGCAGCTCGGGGCAAACTGCCAGACCCGCAACGACGACAACTTCACCTGCGGAGATGGCGACGTCGACTTTCCCGGCTGGCCCGATCACTTGGTGGCCGAGGACCGCATCGAGGAGATTTCCCAGGGCATGTCATACCAGGGCGCCCCTGTGCGCATCCACTTCCGCGACCGCGCCGGCGCCGATCAATCCGAATGGCGCGAAGACCTACGGGTTCGCCAGATGCCGGCGGTGCGCCCATGACCCCAGCCGAGAAGGCGACCGAGACGATGGTGAACAGACTAGATCAATTTCTGCGTGCCAGGACCACGGGTAGACCGAAGACGGCTGCGGAAGTCGTAGATGACATTCTTGCTTTCGCCGAGAGCGAAATCGCCCGCGCCCAGGCCCCACGCGAGGCGAGCCCGGAGCTGGAGGCTGCCGAGGAGATGTTGCGCTTTCAAGACCACCGCATGTATTCGTTTACGAGCACTGAGCGGCGGACCATCGCCTCGGAACTCGACCGTCTTCGCGCCACCGTCGCCCGCCAAGCCTCGGAACGCGACCGCTTGTGGGCCGACAATGAAGCGTATTGCCAGCACGAGATGGAACGCGCCGCCGAGGTGTTGGACCTGAAACAACAGCTTGCCCGCCAAGCCTCGGAGCTGGTGGCGATGCGAGGGGAGAATCTCGCCAAGGACGCGTCCCTCGCGGAAATCGCCGCCGCCATCCGGGAGGGGGTGGCGAAGATTGAGTACAAGAGCCACTTCGCGATCAACCGCTTGGCGGTCGCCTTGGATTCTGCCGAGGCGATTGGTCAGGGCAGTCACCCTGACGGCGAGGAGCTGGCGGCGACGCGAGAGGAGGCGGGGAAGGCTGGGCCGCCAAGTCCCGGCGAGCCAGTCGAGGTTGACACTAACTGGAACGTCGCAGGTTTGATCGTGCCAAAATGGGAACGCACTTCGGTCAAGGTGTGTGGTCGCTGTATCGAGGGGCGGTTCTTTCGGGATGCTCTGTTTGGCCGTGAATGGTTCGTCGATCAGGAGGGCGTGAC
>CAZTJX010000313.1:0-1819 GCA_964613755.1 uncultured Demequinaceae bacterium
TCCCGTCCGCGATCGCGTCCGCGAGTTCGTAGACCTCCTCGATCGCATGGCGTACGAGCGACTCGTGCGTCTGCTCGGCGTCCCATGGACATCCCCCCGGCGACCGGAGCCGGTCCATGACCTCGACGAGGCGGGAGAGGGGATCAGCCACCCGAGACCCATGCCGGGATCGGCTGCGTGAAGCCGTCAAGCTGATAAAACGCGGCGAAGAGCACCCGCGCCGTTCCGAGTTCCTTGCTGATCGCCTCGTTGAGAGCAGCGACAATCGTCTGCTCGAACCGAGCCCCGGAGAACGCGCCGTAGCGAGGGCTGATCACGGCGGAATCCTCCACATTCCGCGTGATCTCCTGCACGGCCGCGAAACCAGCATCGGTCTTCAGCAGGTGGATCAGCGCCAACTCTTCGCGCGCGATGGCGAGCATGCCCGGCGTCGGATCACCGTCCTGGCCGCCATACCTCGCCCACACCCTCGCGGCGATCGTGACCTCGTCGTCGGTGACCGTAAACCCGTGTTCCTGTGCCGCCGAGAGCAGGTCGGGACCGAGCAGGAGGAGGGTCAGCGCAACGCCGGGACCCGTCGCGGGCGTCCCGAAGTCGACAAACACCTTGCCGTAGTCAAGGACCTGCTGATTGGTCACGACCCGGTCGCCGTACGTCGCTGCGACGCCGGGGTCACCCTGGCCGGAGACGGCGCACGCGCTGAGCGTTAAGGTTGCGAGGGCCGCGACGGCAATGGCGATGCGCTGGCTCACACGTGTCATGGCGTCATCCTATCCGCGCCGAGCGCGGCGGTCAGGACTGTCCGCGCCCATGCAAGGACCTCTAGGCCAGTGACGGGTTCCCTGTCACCTCCCACGACCGGCGTAGGCACGAGGATCTGGCGCACCGCTGGCTTGAGGATGGTCCCGGGGAAGAGCCTACGGACCCGGAGCGCGGCACTGTCGGGAAGGTCGAGCGGCCCGAATCGAACGAACTTCCCCTGGGCAGCAACCGTGGTCACGCCGCGACGAACGAGCTCGACCCGGAGTTCCGCGACCGCGAACAGGTTGAGCGCGGGCTCGGGGACCGGGCCGTATCGGTCGGCGAGCTCCTCCCGGATAGAGGCGAGCGCCGCGTCGTCGGAGGCATCGGCGATCTTCCGGTACGCCTCGAGGCGAAGCCTCTCGTGCGGGATGTAGTCCGCGGGAAGGTGGGCGTCGATCGGCAGATCGATCGTGACCTCCTCCGGCTCCTCCTTCCCATCGCCGCGGAACGACGCGACGGCCTCGCCGACCATGCGCATGTAGAGGTCAAAACCAACGCCCTCGATGTGTCCTGACTGCTCGGCGCCGAGCAGGTTTCCCGCCCCGCGGATCTCCAGGTCCTTCATGGCCACTGCCGTTCCCGACCCCAAGTCCGTATGCGCCGCGATGGTCTGGAGGCGGTCATGAGCCGTCTCCGTCAACGTGCGATCGGCGCGGTAGAGGAAGTAGGCGTACGCGCGCTCCCTGCCTCGTCCGACACGACCGCGTAGTTGGTGAAGCTGGCTTAACCCGAAGGCGTCCGCGCGCTCGACGATTAGTGTGTTCGCGTTCGGAATATCGAGGCCGGTCTCGACGATCGTCGTGCACACCAACACGTCGTAGCGCTTCTCGTAATAGTCGACGATCACACTCTCGAGCTGGTGCTCGGACATCTGCCCATGAGCGATCCCAATCCGCGCCTCCGGGACGAGTTCCCCTAGGCGGGCCGCCGCACCATCGATCGTCCTCACGGTGTTGTGGATGTAGAACACCTGGCCCTCGCGTAGGAGCTCCCTACGGATTGCGGCCGAGACGGA
>CAZTJX010000314.1:0-1792 GCA_964613755.1 uncultured Demequinaceae bacterium
ACCTATGGGACGACGTTCTGGACGATCCCGCCTAGGGGCCTTAGCTCAATTGGTAGAGCGCCTGCTTTGCAAGCAGGAGGTCAGGGGTTCGATTCCCCTAGGCTCCACAGTGCCCAACGTAAAACGACCCCGGCTGCCACAGCCGGGGTCGTTCGCCATTCCTGAGATCACGATCCGGAATCTGTGCTCTTCTTCTTCGGCGCTGCTTTGGCAGAGGATCCGGAGGAGCGGGGCTTGGGCTTCGCGGCGGCCTTTTCGGCAACCTCATCTGCGGCGTCGTCCCCCCAGACGTCCTCGACATCGTCCATCGCAGACACCACTTCGCCCGTCGCACGCTTGCGCGCGGTCCTCACCGAATCGCGCACCTTCTGAGCCACCGGGCCGCTCTCGTCTCGGACCCATTGCGCCGCAGGTGCGGCGGCGTCCTTGACCTTCCGGGCAGCCGGGACTGCGGCGTCCTTGACCTTCCGGGCAGCCGGGACTGCGGCGTCCTTCACCTTCTGGGCCGCGGGAGCGGCAGCCTCGGCGATAGCCGCCCCTGCGGCGGCAGCCGTGGAGGCTATCACTTCGCCGGCGTGGCGAAGTGTCTCCTCGGCCGAATCGACAGCCTTGTTGATCGACGTTCGCGCATGCGCTACGCGAGCACGCTGCTCGTCCGCGAACTCCCAGTCCTCGTCACGCTCCGGCCACGACTCGGGGCCGGGATCGCGCCGCGCCCACGCGACGACGGCGGCGCCGGCTGCCACAGCCACGGTCAGAGGAATGGCGATGGCGAGCCAAGGGAATCCACGCTCATCGTGCCGAGACTCGTGTTTCGGTTCGCGTCCTGCGCGTCGAATGGCACCAAGGACTCCGGGGATTGCCGAATGGACAATGGCATCGTGAACGACATCGGCAAGGTGCTCGGCGCGCTCGCCCGCGACCTCAACGTAGGGCGTCGCCTTGCGCGCACTCGTGTGGAAGACGCGCTTGGCGCGCGGAACGGTCCAGTCACGAGCTGACTCGTAGCGGGGCTCCGCCCACTCGCGTGCCTCGTGTGCGGCCTTCCGCGCGGCGTCGGCGCTACGACGGGCTTGATCGACGAGCCCCTCGACATCAATACGGTCCCATGCGTGTTCGGGCTCCCGATTTCGGCGTGCCATGTCAGCCTCCTGGTATTGGTCTTAACCCTTCATCCCCCCATATTGCCACCAAGAAAGCGCAAAGGCCAGGGTCGTGACAGAATGGCCGACATGAAAGCCACCATCCACACCACGGCGGGAGACATCCGCGTCGAGCTGCTCGAGAACCACGCTCCCACGACTGTCGCCAACTTCACCGGCCTCGCGTCGGGGACGAAGGAGTGGAAGGATCCCGAGACCGGAGACATGGTGTCGCGGCCCTTCTACGATGGCCTCGTCTTCCACCGGGTTATCCGGGGATTCATGATCCAGGGCGGGTGCCCGCTGGGCACAGGAACAGGCGGCCCCGGCTACACCTTCGACGATGAGATCCACCCCGAGCTCCGCTTCGACCAGCCGTACCTTCTGGCCATGGCGAATGCGGGCCTACGGCGCAACCCGATCACGGGTGCGCCGGGAGGAACGAACGGTTCGCAGTTCTTTATCACCGTTGAGCCGACGCCTCACCTCACGGGGAAGCACACCATTTTCGGTCGCGTCGCCGATGACGAGTCGAAGGCCGTCGTCGACGCCATCGCCGCCACGCCCGTGGGTTCCATGGACCGGCCGCGCGACGATGTCATGATCACCGGCGTCGTCCTCGACTAGCATGTCCGTTCCTGCCGCGGGAT
>CAZTJX010000315.1:0-1789 GCA_964613755.1 uncultured Demequinaceae bacterium
ATGTTCACATTGTTGGGATTGACGCGCTCCGCCCAGTACAGCGGTTCAATCGGACCACTCCATTGGTCGAAACACGTGTCGCCCGCATCCGCCGGGATATTCACATAGCGACGTCCGTTCTCAACTGTGATCACCGGTACGAAACCACCCTCACGGAGGCACGCGACAAGGGAATCCTGAGACTCGGAGAACTCGGCGTCGGTGACATGGTGGTCAGCCAGCACCGCGGTAACGAACTCACTCGATGAAAACCCGATCGCCTGCTCGAACTCCGCAGAATACGGATCCGCGCCCCGAGACTCCTGAGCCGGATCAGTGCACCCCGCGAGAAGAAGTCCCGCGCCAATTGCTACCAGAACGCGAGCGGCGAGGGCGACCAAGGTACCCGGAAGGTTCGCCGCCATCCCTGAGTTGCCGCACGCCGACGAAGCGGACCTCATGCGTTCGCCTCCGCTCTGCCCCAGTAACGGCACGTGATGCTCGCTTGGGTGTCCCACGAGATCGTGTCGCGCACCGAGGAACAAAGAGCGCCGAACGTCGTTGACTCGTTCGGCGTCAGGAATGTGCGCGAGCCTTCCCGGACACGCAGGGAACAATCGCGGATCCGTTCCTGGACGGTGCACGCGTTCGTTCTCACCCAGGTTCTGATGAAGATCGCCGAACGTGAGGGGGCGCTACCCGCGGGAGCCCTCCTGCCAACGGGGACTCCCGAGTAGGTCCCGACCTGAGCCATCTCGGCATTCATCTTCAACCTCACACTTCCGAGTCGTTAATCTCGCAAAGGTCCCGCGAAGGAGTCGCCCAAAAGCGTCGTTCCCGCGCGTGAACCACCGTCACGTCTCACTGTGTGGAGTTGGCGTAACTCCAGTTCGACGCTCCGGTGCCGTTCGAATACTAGCGATCCCGACGCTACCAAGACGCAGCATCGCGCGCGAGGCGAACCCAAGGATTCTCTCGACGGAGACGTACACCTCGCCTCGACCCCGGCCGCGCCAGCGAATCGTCCGCCCGCAAGGGGTGTGATGCAGACCTCGGTGACAGGTAAACCTGCCCAACGGTCTCGCTTACCGATCGGGTACGCCGTAGTAACGGGATGATAGTCAGTTCTGAACGCAACTAGAACACGAGCATTGAGCAGCAGTTGACGTCGGTAAAGGGAAGGACGGTTGGGACGACATACATGGAGAGTCCGTCGCTGGGCACGAAATCGACGAATGCGTGGACGTCAGCGGCCGCCTTCTCTCACCGTTGACGACCCTGACTTCGCAATGCTGCCGCAGATCCACTGCTCCAACTAGAACCGCCTCTACTCCACGCCCGGACACGCCACGTGCCTTCAAATGGGGAGACTTTGACTGGCGTGGGAACAGCACCCCCCAGCGGCCGCTTCCGGGCGGCATGGCTCTTCAAGCAACCCACGGCGATTCACGCACCCGCGACGCCAATCACGGCGTGTTTAGCCGAAAGCACCGACGCCCCGCGCTTAAAGGACGGGGCCACGTGTCAGGCGCGCCTCGACACATCGCACTAGCCGGGGTGACAGCGTGTTCCATCAGGACATAGGAAACCCTCGGGCGTGAGGGTGTCGTCACGTCGGGAGCACGATGAGTTCAACGCACCGTCGACGGCAACCGCCGCAAGACGGCGGCCTCGGCTCGGATCTCAACCGCTTTCAGGCGCAATTGAGCCTTGATGTCGAGAACACTGGAGCTGGGATCGCACGGGATCGCAAGTCACTCACTGGGCTGGCCCGAGCGCCGAGAGATAACACTAGTCGGGGTATTCGGCG
>CAZTJX010000316.1:0-1773 GCA_964613755.1 uncultured Demequinaceae bacterium
TCGATATCACGAACTACGTCATGCTCGAACTCGGTCAGCCCCTCCACGCCTACGATGCTGCGAAGGTGGATGGGCCCATCGTGGTGCGAAGGGCCAAGCCGAAGGAGCGCCTGACGACGCTCGACGATCAGGACCGCGCACTCGACGCCGAGGACCTGCTCATCACCGACTCGCCTGGCGGAAAGCGCGCGAGCCGCGTGCTGGGCCTCGCGGGTGTCATGGGGGGTGCGTCGTCTGAGGTGAGCGAGACCACCACGGACCTGCTCGTTGAGGGCGCCCACTTCGATCCCGTCACCGTGGCGCGCACCGCGCGTCGGCACAAACTTGGATCCGAGGCCTCGAAGCGATTTGAGCGTGGCGTCGACCCCGAGGTAGCCCCCGTCGCGGTCCAGCGCGTCGTGGATCTGCTCGTGGAGTACGGGGGAGGAGTCGCCGATCCCGAGGGAACGGATGTCAACGCCGTCCCCGAGGCCGCGAGCATCGTCATGCCCACGGACCTGCCCGAGCGGATCGTCGGGGTCGCCTATGGGCCCGCCGCGGTGCGCGAGACGCTCGAGAGGATCGGGTGCGTCGTCTCCGCCAAGTCCGCCAGGGCCCCGAAATCGGGGCAGGCTGGTGCCGCGGTCCTCACCGTGGTCCCGCCGACGTGGCGCCCCGACCTGCGCGCCCCCATCGACCTGGTCGAGGAGGTGGCGCGCCTCCACGGCTACGCCGACCTTCCCTCCGTCCTGCCGCAGGCGCCCGCGGGCACGGGCCTTACGCACTCGCAGATGCTCCGCCGCTCGATCGCGCGCACGCTCGCCGAGCGAGGGCTGACCGAGGTGCTGACCTACCCCTTCATCTCCGAGGAGCGCCTCGACGAGATGCAGGTGCCCGAGGGCGACGCTCGCCGCGAAACCGTCCGGCTGGCGAACCCCCTCGACGCGGCCGTACCGTACCTCCGCACCCGGGTCCTCTTCACCCTCGTCGACGCCGCCAGAGTCAACCTGGGACGGGGTGTCCAGGACATCGCGATCTTCGAGGTGGGGCGCGGCTACATCGCGGCGGACTCCGGGGGCCGAGAGGCGCCCGCCCCCGCCGTGGATCGCGCTCCATCGGCCAAGGAAATCGCCGAGATCGACGCGGCCCTGCCGAACCAGCCGCGCATGGTCGCGGGCATCTTGGCGGGACGACGAGTGCTCCCCGGATGGGACGCCACGGGTGAGGCCTTCGACTGGACGGACGCGATCGCCGCGGTGGAGGCCGTCGCCGGCGCCGCGGGCGTCGAACTGACGCGCCGCCCTGACGCCTATGCCCCGTGGCATCCCGGGCGAGCCGCCGCGTTCGAGCTTCCCGGCGGACGGACGGTCGCGCACGCGGGCGAGCTTCATCCCAAGGTGTGCGAGACGTTCGGCCTGCCCGCCCGAACGGTGGCGTTCCAGGTGATCCTTGACCCCCTCATCGCGGCGTCCGAGGGTGCGGTCGTTGCCGTTCGCCCTGTGCACACACATCCGCTCGCGAAGGAGGACTTCGCGTTCGTCGTCGACGCTGGACTCCCGGCGGGAGCGCTCGTGGAGACCGTGCGCGAGGCTGCGGGGGAGTTGCTCGACGAGGCGCGGGTCTTCGACGTCTACGCGGGCGAGCAGGTGGGGGAGGGTAAGAAGTCGGTGGCCGTGACCGTGCACCTGCGGGCCGCGGACCACACGCTGAGCGCCGAGGAGATCCTGGCCGTGCGCAACGCGATCATCGCCGCGACGGAGAAGGCGCACGGCGCGAAGCTGCGCTGACGGTTCG
>CAZTJX010000317.1:0-1773 GCA_964613755.1 uncultured Demequinaceae bacterium
CACCGTCGGCTCGTCCAGTCCGCCCACCCATTCGGCGAGGTCGCTGATCTGTATGGCGCACGCGTCGGCGATGTTGATGCCGCGAGTCTTCGAGGACCGCGCTCCCTCGCTCAGCCGCGTCCCGCCGCACTCCGGGCACGTCTGATACGTGACCGCACGCTCCACGAACGCCCGGATGTGGGGCTGCATGGCGTCCACATCCTTGGTGAGCATGGACTTCTGGATCTTGGGCACCAGGCCCTCGTACGTCATGTTGAGGCCGCCCAGTTTGACCTTGGTGGGCTCCTTGTAGAGGAAGTCGTCCCGCTCACGTTCCGTGAAGTCGCGGATGGGCTTGGCGGGGTCGAGGAAGCCCGACTCCATGAAGATGCGGACGTACCAGCCATCGGGATTGTAGTTCGGGATGGTGATGGCGCCGTCGGCGAGCGACTTGGTCTCGTCGAAGAGCTGCGCGAGGTCGATGTCGGTGACGTTGCCCATCCCGTCGCAGCGGGGGCACATGCCGCCGGTGAGCGTGAACGAGATCTCCCTCGGCTTCGCAGCACCCTTCTGGATCACCATCTGGCCGGACGCGCTCTCGGAGGGGATGTTGAACGAGAACGCCTGCGGCGATCCGACGTGCGGCTCACCCAGGCGGCTGAAGAGGATGCGGAGCATCGCGTTGGCGTCGGTCGCGGTGCCGACGGTGGAGCGTGAGTTGGCGCCCATCCGCTCCTGGTCCACGATGATGGCCGTGGTGATCCCGGACAGCACGTCCACATCGGGCCGAGCGAGGCTCGGCATGAAGCCCTGAACGAAGGCCGGGTAGGTCTCGTTGATCATCCGCTGCGACTCGGCGGCGATCGTGCTGAAGACGAGCGACGATTTCCCCGAGCCGGAGACGCCCGTGAAGACCGTCAGACGACGCTTGGGGATGTGCAGCGAGACGGCCTTGAGGTTGTTCTCGCGCGCCCCGCGGACCTCGATGGAGTCGTGGGTGTCTGCTGGGTGTGTCTGAGCCACTCGTCCGCTCCTTCGCCGCCTCGAAGGACCAACGGTACTTCGAGCCACCGACACGGGCTACGGGTGCGTCCATCAGCGTCTAGAAAGCAAGCAACCCCCGGCTGCCGTAGCCACACCGAGGGCCAGCTCGGTTCACCCTGAGGGAACGCGAGCCTTGCTTGCCCACGATTCTAGAGCCGCGACGGAGGACCGGCAACGGCCGGGGAGAGGCATGCCCGGCAGTCCCAACCGGGGCTCACATCAAGGGAAGGGGTGGTACTCGCGCACGCCCAGGCTGATCGCGCGGTTGAGGTCCGTGAGGCGCTCGACGAGGGCCTTTGGGTCTTGGGCGACGCTCTTGGGCCAGCCATAGGCGACGGCGACAGCTTCGTCGAGGGTCTTGTGGAGCGCGGCGAACTCGGCGAATCCGCCCTCGTCCATCAAGTTGTAGAGCTTCGTCAGGCCTATGTTGTGCTCAAGGCAGAGCGCGGAGCGCCACTCGTACAGGGCGCGGGATGCGGCGGCGATCGCTTCGCGTTGCTCCAGCGCGACGGGATCCGGCCATGGGAACGTGGCGAACACCGTGGTGGGGGTGTAGCGGAGGTCGCCCTTGAGGGTTGAAGCCTGGGCCCACGCCCACGCGTCGTGGGCGCGTGACAGCAGTATCCCCATGCTGTAGTCGTCATCGAACG
Source organism: uncultured Demequinaceae bacterium (assembly GCA_964613755.1). Classification (GTDB taxonomy): domain Bacteria; phylum Actinomycetota; class Actinomycetes; order Actinomycetales; family Demequinaceae; genus JAFGBM01. The sequence continues at coordinate 1,674 of CAZTJX010000317.1, forward strand.
CGAAGACCATGTTGGCGTTGCTGGCAAGGACGCGCGGCGTTTGCCAGGCGATCAACATCCGCTTTCCATGGGCGCCAACGACTGCGTACCTGGAGAGCGG
>CAZTJX010000318.1:0-1742 GCA_964613755.1 uncultured Demequinaceae bacterium
CCGACGCGGAGGCGGCACTGGCCAGAGCAACCGTCGCGGCGGCGGAATGGTTCGGGACGACGCCGGTATCCAAGTGCCCCGCGTACGCCACGGACTTCGGGGCCATGGCGTACTACTCGACACCCGACCTCGAGACGGGCAAGGAGGCCGCTTTCTACTTCAACACGTCGAACCCTTCGGCCTGGTCCACGTACGAGCTCGAGGCGATTACGTTCCACGAGGCGATCCCGGGGCACCACCTCCAGTTCGCCCTCCACGCCGAGAATCCGAATCTCCACAAGGTCCAGAAGGATTTCTTCAACACCGCCTATGCCGAGGGTTGGGCCCTCTACACCGAACGTCTTGCCGACGAGATGGGCCTGTACTCGAGCGATCTCGACCGGCTCGGGATGATCAGCGCCGACTCGCTTCGTGCGTGTCGCCTCGTGGTCGACACGGGCATACACGCGCTGGGCTGGGGACGAGACGAGGCGATCCGGTACATGGTCGATCACTCCCCCATGCACCGCAGTCACATCGAGCAGGAGGTGGATCGATACAGCGCGCTGCCCGGTCCGGCGCTTACCTCCTTGAGCGGACGGCTGGCGATCGCGGGGTGGGGGGCCGCGCCCCCCCCACGCCCGGGTTTCGACATTCGCGAGTTCCACGACGCACTCCTCGCGCACGGCCCCGTGCCGCTGCCCACTCTTCGCAGGCTCGTTCTCGGCGGCTAGCCCGAACGGATGGGCGTGCCTCGCAAGCGATGGGCACGACCGCGGGAATGCCTGCGGAGACGCGTGCGTTGTGGCCCGTATCGACCAAACGCGAATACCCAGGAGGGTATGCGAATGAACGGCACATCGACCCGCCGCCTTGCAGCCGGAGCGCTCCTGCTTGCGCTCTCGCTCTCGGCCTGCTCCTCTCCGACGGAACCCACCTCCTCCGCCTCGGCCGCGGCGTCCCCCTCGGCCACGGCGTCCCCCTCGGCCACGGCCTCTCCCTCCGCTGACCCGAGCCCGTCACCCTCTCCCTCCCCCCCTCCGCTCCTTGGAGCCGTCAACGTCATCATCACGGAACGCGCCACGCTGCTTGAGAACCTCAGCCTCCCCTGGGACATCGCCTGGGAGGCCGACGGCTCGGCCCTCATCACCATGCGCGACGAGGCAAGGATCCTCCGCTACCGCACCGACGGGAGCCAGGCCTGGCTCGCGGGCGCGGGCGCCGACTGGCTCAAGACGAACGTCAATCCCGCCGGAGAGGGAGGGCTCCTGGGCATCGCCCTCCTCCCTTCGGATCCCTCGACCCTCTACGCCTACGTCACGCGGGCCGACGGGAACGCCGTGATCCGCATGTCGGTAACCGGAACGTGGCTCGGACCGCCGCACGACGTCGTCACGGGAATCACCAGGGCCAGGAACCACAACGGCGGGCGCATCCGCTTCGGCCCCGACGGCTTCCTTTACGTGGCCACGGGGGACGCGGGAAATAAGCCCCTCGCCCAAGACCTCGACTCGCTCAACGGCAAGATCCTGCGCGTCGTCGCGAATGGCACGGACGCCGACGGTTCCGTCCCGGCCGACAACCCCTTCGGTACCCCTGTCTGGTCCTACGGTCATCGCAACGTCCAGGGGATCGGGTGGGCTCCGGACGGGCGCATGTTCGCGTCGGAACTCGGATGGAACACCCTCGATGAGCTCAACCTCATCGAGCCGGGCAACAACTACGGGTGGCCCATCAAGGAGGCGATCGTTGGGGCACCCGAG
>CAZTJX010000319.1:0-838 GCA_964613755.1 uncultured Demequinaceae bacterium
ATCCTCGTGGTCCCCGTCGTCGTTGTCACCATCGTCATCTTCGTCGTCGACGCGACCGTGGGACCAACGGCGACGGACGAGCAGGTCGTCCGGCTGCTACGCAAGGCGAGCAAGCCCGTCGTCCTGTGCGCGAACAAGGTCGACGGCCCGCGCGGCGAGGCGACGGCGACCGAGCTATGGTCGCTCGGGCTGGGGGAACCCTTCCCGGTGAGCGCGCTTCACGGTCGCGGCATGGGCGACTTCCTGGACGCTGCTGTCGCGCTCCTGCCCACGGAACTCGCGCGGGAGGCGGTCTCCGACGACCCCCCGCGGCGGGTCGCGCTCGTTGGGCGCCCGAACGTCGGCAAGTCGAGCCTGCTCAACCACCTAGCGGGGGAACAGCGGGTGATCGTGCACGACGTTCCCGGGACGACGCGAGACCCCGTCGACGAACTCGTGGAAATCGAGGGGCGCCCCTGGACGCTCGTCGACACTGCAGGGATCAGGCGCCGCGTCCACCAGACCCAGGGTGCCGACTTCTACGCCTCGCTGCGCACTGCCGCGGCGATCGAGCGAGCGGAAGTCGCCGTGGTGCTCGTCGACGCTTCGGTACCCGTAACCGAACAGGACACGCGAGTGATGTCCCAGGTGGTGGACTCCGGGCGCGCCCTCGTCGTCGCATTCAACAAGTGGGATCTTGTGGACGAAGATTCTCGCGTCCTGCTCGACCGCTCCGTCGACACCGAGATGGTGCAACTCCAGTGGGCGCCGCGTATCAACTTCTCGGCCACCACCGGCTGGCACACGAACCGCCTCGTGCGCGCCATATAGAGGACGGAAATGTAGTCGTTCGTGAATA
>CAZTJX010000319.1:848-1738 GCA_964613755.1 uncultured Demequinaceae bacterium
CGAACCGACTGGTCCGCGCGATCGATCTGGCCCTCAGTTCATGGGACATGCGCATCTCGACGGGCCTCCTCAACGCGTTCCTTGGCGAGCTCGTCGCCGAGCACCCGCACCCGGTCCGCTCGGGCAAGCAGCCGCGCATCCTCTTCGCGACCCAGGCGGCGAATCGTCCGCCGCGCTTCGTGCTCTTCGCGTCGGGCTTTCTTGACCCCGGCTATCGGCGCTTCATCGAGCGTCGCTTGCGGGAGACGTTCGGATTCGAGGGGACGCCGATCCAGATCTCCGTGCGCGTGAGGGAGAAGCGCAAGCGCACGGGAGGCAGGGGCGGCAGGGGCAAGGCCAAGCGGTAGGCCGCGCGCCCCAACTCCGTCTCCGTTAGGTTCTCCGTAGGAATCGCGATCCGGAGGAGGTTACATGGCCTTCTCTCCAGTACCACCGGGTGCCGCGAGCCCGGCTGCGCCGCCGCCAACCCTAGCGTCGGCGCGGACGTGGTACCCACCGTGCTACCTTCGCAGGCGTGAAGATCAACTGGCGCGACGCCTTCCGGATTGAGCCGGAAACACCACCTGGCGAGACCCCGCGCGCGCGTAACCCTCTCGCGTATGGAGCGGTCGCGGCCGCGCTCCTCGCCTACGTTGCTGCGGAGATCTGGCGGCACCGGGCCGTCGTCGTCGTTGCGCCGCTCGGCCTCGTGAGCGTGGCGCTGGGCGCGATCGCCATGTACCGCGCCAACCGCTACAAGCTTCAGGGCGGCGGGCTCGCGCTCCTCGCGATGGTCGCGGGGGCCATTGCCGTCCTGATCGCCTTCCGGAGCTGAGGCCGCGGCCCGGCCCCACTCCCCGCCGCCATCGTGCGCGAACCCCTCCATCCCTTCCTGCGCTCGGGTCTCACCT
>CAZTJX010000320.1:0-1716 GCA_964613755.1 uncultured Demequinaceae bacterium
GACGAGCCGACGATCGGCATGCACCCCCACGACGTTCAGCGGATGAACAGGCTCCTTGAGCGCCTCCGCGACAAGGGCAACACCGTGCTCGTGGTGGAGCACAAGCCCGAGGTCATCTCCATCGCGGACCACGTGGTGGACCTCGGCCCCGGCGCGGGCCGCCACGGCGGCGAGATCCAGTTCGAGGGCACCGTCGACGCCCTGCGCGCCTCCGGCACCCTCACCGGGCGCCACATCGACCACCGGGCCGTACTCCGCGCGACGCCGCGCGAGCGTACGGGTGTCATCGAGATCCGCGACGCGACGCAGCACAACCTCCGGAACGTCGACGTCGACGTCCCCACGGGCGTCCTCACCGTCGTCACGGGCGTCGCCGGCTCGGGCAAGACGTCCCTCATCCACGGGAACCTCGCGGGCCGGGAGGACGTCTTGGTCGTCGACCAGGCCGCGATCGGGGGCTCGCGCCGCTCCAACCCCGCGACCTACACGGGGCTCCTCGACGTCATTCGCAAGGACTTCGCGAAAGCCAACGGCGTCAAGGCCGCGCTGTTCAGCGCGAACTCCGAGGGCGCGTGCCCCGTGTGCAAGGGGCTCGGGGCGATCCTCACCGACCTGGGTCCGATGGCGACGGTCTCGTCGCCGTGCGAGGAGTGCGGCGGCAAGCGCTTCACCGAGGAGGTCTTGGGGCTGCGCCTGCGCGGCAAGAACATCGCCGAGGTGCTGGACATGTCCGTCGCCGAGGCGCTCGAGTTCTTCGGCGACGGCCCGGCGAACGCGACGCTGCGGCGGCTGAGCGACGTCGGGCTCCCCTATCTCGGACTTGGGCAGGCGCTCAACACACTCTCGGGCGGCGAGCGGCAGCGCCTCAAGCTCGCAATCCACATGGCCAAGAAGGCGTCCACGTACGTGCTCGACGAGCCCACCGCCGGACTTCACCTCGCGGACGTGGACCATCTGCTGGCGCTGTTGGACCGCCTCGTGGACGACGGCAACACCGTCATCGTGATCGAGCACCATCAGGCCGTCATGGCCCACGCGGACTGGATCATCGACCTGGGCCCCGGGGCGGGCCACGACGGCGGGCAAATCGTGTTCGAGGGGACTCCGGAGGCGCTCGTCGCGGACTCCTCAACCCTGACCGCGACTCACCTGCGCGATTACGTGGGCCGCTAGCACCTCGGGCCGGGGGCTGGCGGTACACCGCTCACGGCGGTCAGGCTTGATCCCCTCGCGACGCATCGCCAAACCTCGGGCGCCATGTGCACCGCTCGTCACTGTGGGTGTGGGCGCGATCTACCTGCGATAGGGCCGTTGCGGCTTCACGCCCTCGACTCCGAGATCGAGCAACTGCGCGAGGAGTCACCCTCGGAGAACGAGCACGTCACCAAGGCGCCCTGGCACCCCGAGAACGCCACGGCTCGAGAGGGCGCCTCGATCCAGGGGAGCCGCGAACGGGCCACGGCCATCCTCGCGCGCCGGGGCCGGGAGGAACACGTCCGTCGCGGTGAGTGACGGGGCGATCACCGCGTGCCCGTCGACGAGGCCCTCGGGGGTATCGAACACCAAGTCCACTCATCGCACGTCACCCGGCAACGCGTGAGCGTCGATGAACTTGCGCACCTCGGGAGAGAACAAGCGCGCTCCCGCGTCGGCGAGCAGCCATGGCTGGTCGACGGGGCGCCGCGCACCCTGCGCGAGGCGTGCCAGTTCCTGGCC
>CAZTJX010000321.1:0-1709 GCA_964613755.1 uncultured Demequinaceae bacterium
GTCGCCGCCGTCGCGCTTCACGCGCGCACAGCCGCGGACTACTACTCCGGTCACGCGGACTGGGCGGCGATCACGGCGCTCAAGGACGCGGTGACGTCGATCCCCGTTCTCGGCAATGGCGACATCTGGGCGGCCGAGGACGCCGTGCGGATGGTCTCCCAAACCGGGTGCGACGGTGTGGTCGTGGGCCGCGGATGCATGGGGCGGCCATGGATCTTCGCCGACCTACAGGCGGCGTTCGAGGGGCGAGCGGATCGGGTGCGTCCCGGAACGCGGTACGTGGCCGACACCGTCTACCGCCACGGCGAACTGCTCGTGACGCACCTCGGCGGCGAGGAGGTCAAGGCGATGCAGGAGATCCGCAAGCACATGGCCTGGTACTTCAAGGGGTACGAGGTCGGGGGAGAGACGCGTCGGCGCCTCGGGCTGGTCGCCTCGCTCGCGGAGCTGAGGGAGATTCTTGATGGGCTGAACCTCGACGCGCCCTTCCCTGGCTCCGCCGCCGAGGGACCGCGCGGGCGCCAGGGCACCCCGAAGCGCCCCGCCGTCCCTGACGGCTGGCTCGACTCGCGCGACCTCACCGACGAGTGGAGGGCCAGACTGAGCGAGGCGGAGCTCAGCGTCTCAGGGGGCTAGCCGCGGCGGTCGCGACGGACGGAGCCCAGTAGCATCGAACGGTGAGCAAACCCCCGCCCGGCTACACCGACGCCGACGTCGAGCGTTGGGTCGAGGAGCCACCCAAGAGCGAGGCGCGCACGCCGTTCGAGCGAGACCGCGCGCGGATCGTCCACAGTTCTGCACTCCGCCGGCTCGGTGCCAAGACCCAGGTGCTCGTGTCCGGGACAGGGGACTTCGTCCGGACGCGCCTCACCCATACGCTGGAGGTCGCACAGATTGGGCGCGAGCTTGGCAAGTCCCTCGGCTGCGATCCGGACGTCGTGGACACCGCATGCCTCGCCCACGACCTCGGCCACCCGCCCTTCGGCCACAACGGCGAGCGCGCGCTCGACGAGGTCGCGCGACACATCGGCGGCTTCGAAGGCAACGCGCAGACGCTCCGCGTGCTGACGCGGCTCGAGCCCAAGTCGGTCCACCCGGACACGGGAGCGAGCGTCGGGCTCAATCTGACGCGCGCCAGCCTCGACGCCGCGTGCAAGTACCCATGGCCCCGCGCAGACGCCCCGACGCGTACCTCCAAGCGCCCCACCGCCAAGTTCGGCGTGTATGACGACGATCTCCCGGTGTTCGCGTGGTTGCGCGAGGGCGCGCCCGAGGGCAGCGTCTCGTTCGAGGCGCAGGTGATGGACCTCGCGGACGACATTAGTTACTCCGTCCACGACGTCGAGGACTCCGTGGTCTACAACGACGTCTCGCTCGGCGCGCTTCAGGATCCCGGCGTGTTGCGCGATGTCGTGACGCACGCCCGCGAGTGGTACGGGCGGGGAGAGGAGGAGGAACTCCTCGCCGCGTTCGAGCGCCTCACCGCTCTGCCGGTGTGGGTCTCCGAGTTCGACGGCTCCCACCGGGCGCTCGCGCACCTCAAGAACCTCACGAGCGAGCTCATCGGCCGCTTCTGCGGGGCCGTTACCGACGCCACCCGTGCCGAACACGGGGACGGCCCCCTCACGCGTCACGCTGCGCACCTCGTCGTCCCGCCGGATACCGCGTCGGAGATCCTCGTCCTCAAGGGGATCGCCGTCCACTTCCTC
>CAZTJX010000322.1:0-1702 GCA_964613755.1 uncultured Demequinaceae bacterium
GAGCATCGAGAGGTCGCCGCTCGCGTATGGGAGGTCCACGGCCGCGTAGCCGTCGCCGAATACGGCGGTCGCGTGGAGCGAGCCGTCGTGCATGAACGGGACGGTCGACGTGGAGCCATCGAGACGCGTGAAGGTGCCGTCCGCCGTCGCTCCCGGCTCGAACGCCGTCTGCCACGCTGCCTTGAGGTAGAGGGCGTTCACGAGCACGAGCACGGTATCGCGGGTGATCGACCCCTCGGGGATCAGCTCGGGGATGAGGTCCTTGGTGCGGTCGCTCACCCACCCGTTGATGTGCTTCCGCGAGCCGTTCGGATCGCCGACGAAGTCCTGGGGTTCGATGCCAGCGCCGAACCACTTCTGCAGATCCTTCGCGTAGCTCGGGAGCACCGAGTAGGTCTTCTCCTGATAGGCGCGGTTCGCGATGGCGACGGTGGGTGGGCTCGGCGGGACGTCGTCGTACTCCGAGGTCGGCGTGGGTGTAGCGCCGGGGTCGCTCTCCGTCTGCTGCGACAGGGTATTGAAGGCGGACCAGCGTGCTTCCCCCTCGACGGGATACCGGAAGAGGCGATCGAGCGCGTCCGAGACCGAGCCCGAGGCCCCGAGGTCGAGCATCCCGAACGCGAGGCCGATGGAGATCGGCGAGAGGACGACGTCGTCATCGGACTTCGCCGCGACAGCGTGGAACATGTCGTAGCCCGCGTCGTTGAGGCCGACGGCCACGGATGGGGCGTCGATCGAATTCGCGGCGGGCCGCGCGACGACCGGGTCCTGGTAGCCGGCATCGGAGCATCCGGCGAGAACGAGTGCCCCCGCGAGCGAGAGCGGAACGAGCGGATGAAACTTCATGAGATCCCCTTGGTACGTCGCCATTCCTCCCACTCGTACAACGCGCGGCGCCGGCGAATCGTTGGGCGTCGCGCGAGGGTAGGTCTAGCGAGAGACGATGATCTGCTTGCCCGTCACGTGATCGATCTTCTTTGGCTCGACGAACGAGAGGGCGACGGCCGCGAGGGCAAACGCTGCTGTCGGCACCAAGAGGAAGTATCCAAACGCGGCCCCCATGGCCGCAATGAGCAAGCAGAGGCCCGAAAGCCAGGCCCGGAAGCCCGTCGCGTAGATCCCGGCGACGACCACGAGCAGCCCGGCACACACATACACGAGTCGCGAATTGATGTCGCCATCTCCTGTTCCGTCAATAGTCGTCCCAAACCGGAGCCCGTCGGTCGAGAGAAACGCGGCGAGCACCTCGGTCCCTAGCGCGATGATTGCCAACCCCACGAGAACGGCGATGGGACCCATGGGCGGGTTGCCGTCGGCGTCGGGCCCCCAGGAGACGCGCCGGAGTTCGACCCTCCGGACCGGGCTCGACGATGCGAGGGATAGGACGACGCCCGTGACGACGAGGACGGCGCTGAACAGCCAGCCGATGGGGCCGAGGTAGGCACCGAGTGCCCCAAAGAAGAGGAGGGTCGCAGCGAGGTGGAGACGCCACTTCCAGACGAGAAGGACGACGACCGCAAGGACGATGACGCCGACGCCGACGCGGAGCGGCCCGCCCCACGCGGGGGCGTCCGTGTTGGTGCCGTGCGCGTTGTCCGCCGCGCGGCTCGCATAGACGATCAGGCTTTGGACCACGAGGATCGCGATCGCAAACCAGAACAGCGGGATGGGGCGCTTCGGCGCAGACTGCGTGGCTTCCATG
>CAZTJX010000323.1:0-1640 GCA_964613755.1 uncultured Demequinaceae bacterium
CTCAGGATTCCGTACGGCAAGGCGAACCAGCCTGCGTCGTCGATTACGTGAATCCGAGAGCTCGGTACCTCAAACGACGCGACGGCGCACCGCAACCTCATCGTCCACGAGTACGAGCGCACTGCTTAGGCGCCGAGGGGTACTCGACTATCGCCGACCGAAACGGGCCGTCACCTTTCCCTGCGCCACGCCCAAACTGGTGATGGCAACCACGCGCGCGGGCTTCTCCGAGCCGAACGCGTCTAGGGGAAGGTCTCCCCGTCCAACCGGAACGCGACGCAGACAATCTCGCGGCTACCTCGGTTCCATTCCTCCAAGCTTGGCGCCACAGCGAGCCAATCGTAGTCATAGATCGAGGCGTAGGACGGGTCGTTGCTGTCCCGATAGCGGTGGTAGAAGCGGGGCAGGCAGTATCGGGCATCGGCGTCGTCAATGTCGTCAGCGTCGTACTTCGTGAACGGCGCGGCGAAGAGGAAGAACCTCTCCGCCGTGTGGTCGGCGTCGCATGAGCTCGGGACGAAGACTTGGGAACCGTCTCGATCGTCGAGGTCACCGCAGACGAACTCGTCCGAGAAGGTCGCCCGTTGCCCGCACGCGGCGAGACCCGCGAGCCCCACCAGCACGCCAGCAGCCACCACGACCGGCCGGCCGAAGCGACGCACCACCGCCCTCATCACCCGTCCTCCGGGGTAAGCGACACTTTAGATCTCGCAACCACGATCGTCACCGGCGTTCCAGGTGGGAAGTCACCCGCGGCATCCAACGCATCCCACTGCGCCGAATACAGATCGCGCTCCAACACGACCGCGAACCACGTCTCGTCGGCGCCAAACTCGACGGAGCAGGCGACAACGGCATCCGGCGCCGCCGGAAGGCCCGTGAAACAATACGAGCGATCGGGATCGGGAGCCGTTCCGCCGTTCACGGCAACGGCAACCGCGTCCGTGAGCACCTCGATGTCGTCGACACCCACGACGCGCCAACACTCGAATTGAGCGACGTCAATCACCCGGCCGAAGGTCGGCCCCCAGCACGGACCCGGTTCGGCGCCTCTATCGGCCAGCAGGCGATCGAGCGGCGTTGACGCCGAACAAGCGGACAGTCCGAATACGACGGCTGCCAGCGCCACCGCGACAGACGCGGACGCGCGCTCGCGCAACCGCGCCCTTCGGGTCTGCCGATGCGCGATCCCACCTCGAGACCGTCTCATCAGGCTGCCCCCTCCTGGCCAAGTGTAGACAACTGTTCTAGGGGTGTCTGCGAATAGTTGCCGTCGGTTTGCAGGGCGGGGATTTGAGGGTCGACCAGACCGTTCTGCGCCATCCTCCGCACGAAGTTTACCGCTCCGAGCGCGTTTTTCGGCTTGTTCGGACCCATCAGGGCCACAATCCCTTGAACGTAGTTTTCGTTGGCGTCCTCAAAAGCGGCGAGGCCAGCATGGAAATAGCTATCGTCCCACTCGTCGAGGAGCCGGCCCGATACGTCGACCCCTCTGTTCGTGGAATTGTTCGCGAACGTCAAGGCGTAGGTAACGAGAGCGGCCTTTCGATTACTAGAGGCCGCCTTTTGGACGTAATCCGCTTGGTGCGTCCTCGCCGCATTCTCCGCGACTGCCGTGGTGAGCGCGTAGTTCAGGAAGG
>CAZTJX010000324.1:0-1629 GCA_964613755.1 uncultured Demequinaceae bacterium
CCACTGATCTATCCCTGCCTGGCCTTTGATCCCCTTATACTTCCAGTGTGCGGCGAAGCCCCTCTCCGCGAGGAGCCTCCCGATGTCCTCCGCCATGGCGTACTCCGAGGAGCCGGGTTCCGAACGCGCCGACCCGAAGACGCACACGGCGCGACCAAGCCGAGCGAGCGCACCGAATCCCTCGACGAACTCACTCTGAATGCGCAGGACGCGCCACGGATCCTTACTGAGCCACTCCGCACCGTCATCGTCACGGAGGAACTCAGCTGAGGTGCTCGCAGGAGGTACCTGCGAACCGCGCATGAGTACCTGCCCGCGTCGGTAGCCTGCGCTTCCCTTCTTGTTCACGCGTGAAGCCATGCCCTCAACCCCTCCCGAACCATCGTGATCTGCCCCACCGCGACTCGCTCGTCGTCCGCGTGGGCGAGTTCGGCGTCTCCGGGTCCGTAGTTGACAGCGGGGATTCCGAGGGAGCCAAAACGCGCGACGTCGGTCCACCCGAGCTTCGCACTCGGAGCCGGAGCCCCGGTCGCGGTAACCGCGTCGACGAAGGAGCGCGCAATCGGGACGTCGAGACCCGGTCGGCATGCCTCCCCATGGTCGGTGACCTCATACTCGAGGCCCTCGATGGCGGTCGACGCAAGGAGACCGGTCACGACCGCCAAGGCCTCATCGACACTCTTGTCGGGCGCGTAGCGGTAGTTGAGGGTGACGACGCACTCTGCCGGGATCATGTTGTTCGCGATGCCCCCGGCGATTCTTACGGCGTTCAGACCCTCGCGATAGTCGAGCCCGTCAACCGTGACAGTCTGCGGCTGGAACGCCGCGAGCGCCGCCAGGATCGGCGCGGCTCCGTGGATGGCGTTCGCGCCCTTCCAGGCTCGCGCGGAGTGTGCGGCGATTCCCGGAGCCTTGACCTCCACACGGAGTGTGCCGTTGCAGCCACCCTCGATTCCCGCCGATGTGGGTTCCCCCAGGACGGCGAAGTCAACCTGCATCACGTCGGGATGATTGCGGGCGAGGCGTCCGAGTCCGTTCAGGCTGTCGTCGACCTCCTCGTGGTCGTAGAGGATCCACGTGATGTCACGGGTGGGATCGATTGCCTCCGCCGCCAGTGAGAGGAGAACGGCGATGCCCGCCTTCATGTCGACGGCCCCCCTGCCCCAGAGCACGCCGTCCTCGAGTCGGCCGGGGACGTTCTCGCGCACCGGAACAGTGTCGAGGTGCCCAACGATCGCGACCCTCTCGGCACGTCCAAGGTCCGTGCGCGCCACGATCGCGTCGCCGTCCCTGATCACGTTGAGATGGGCAAGGGGGCGCAGAGCCGCTTCGATGGCGTCGGCGATCGCTCGCTCGTCACCGCTGACCGATTCAATATCGATCAGGCGGAGGGCGAGTTCCTCGACGGGGCCGGTGAGAGAAAGGGGCATGGTGCCAGCGTAGCCAGGGACGACGGCGCGAGTGGCCCGCCAGCGCCCGAGCGGCGTTTCGGCGGGGTCTGGGGCCATCGCCCAACGCCTGAGGACCCGAAGCCCAAGGAATCCCGCGACGCCCGTAGCGATCCAGATGAAGAACGGGATCATGGCCCACTTGCGCTCCACCGCGTCCCCGACTCTGACCACGTATCGC
>CAZTJX010000325.1:0-1616 GCA_964613755.1 uncultured Demequinaceae bacterium
CGGCACCGCACTCTCGGCGACGCTCGAGGTCGCGCAATACGCGGTCGGGCGCTCCGCCGACATCGACGACGTCATCCTCAATGCCGTCGGGACGGGGTGCGGCGTGGCGCTTGCCGTCGTGCTGCGTGTCTGGGTTCCACGCGCACTCGGAACCCTCCAAAGGCCCAAGATGCAGACACCTGCGTAGAGTCGTCACCCGCGCGTGCAGCCGCACCCGTGCCCGGCTCGGCGTGGGTCTACCGGCCCTGCAGGAGGCTCAGACGCTCCCTCGCCACATCAGTGTGCTCGGCAGAGGCCAGAATCGGAGCACCGATGCGGTCCACGCCGAGGCTAGCCGGTTGAACGCGTCACTCCGGAGGCCCTGGCCCGTCACCTACTCTCACTGCTCCCCACTGGTCGCCAGCAACCCGAGCTTCCGGAGTGCGGCTTGAGCCTCAGATCTGGACGCGGTCGCGATGGGGCTCCGAGCAACATACCCTCGCTTCCCCCTCCCTTTCACCTCCAACCAGTACGGGTACGCGAGGAAACTCGCGGTTCCAGTCACCTCAAGCGGAGTCCGCCCGAAGCGAAGCCCTACGCCCGATTCCCCGTCACGAACGGCAAGCGGGCGAAGCGTGAAGAAGTTCCCTGGGGAGCCAAGCCTGTACCCGTCCCGCGTCCGGACCGCGAGCAAAGAAGGGACCAAGCCCCTCTCCTGAATCGTGAAGAGCGACATGATCAAGAACGACGGCACCCCAACAATCAGCCCACAGTACCCGGCGAAGACATTCCACGCTGGAGGGCGCCCAGAGCCGTCCGGGTGGTACCCCAACCACAAGAGGCCCGCCCCGCCCACGGTGAAGAGCACGCCCACAAGAACGGTGCCCGCCATGCGGAGGACCACTCGCCGATTGCCCTTGAGCCACAAGATCGCCGTGATCCGCCTGCCGTGCGGCCGGTTCACCATCCCTGCTGCTCCCTTCCGATCCGAGGATCGTGCTCGGTCCCTGGACCGTGGACCTCGCGGAGCCGCGCTCGCACCTTGCGCACATCAGCCGCTGTCACTCGACGCGGAGCACCGATCACGAACCCCGTAGATCCCACTTGCACGCGCCACCGGAAGGCCCAGAAACCGAACTCACGCACCCGAGAGGGCCTCAACGTCAGATCGAAGTCATCCGGGTCATCCACCACCAATCCCCGACCCGTCGCTATCCGCAGGAGCGGTCCCACGACGAGCACGCCATTTTTCGAACGCGCGTAGAGCAAGGCAATGCACCCAGTCCACTTCAAGAGTCGAATGACAGCCGCAACAACGAGAATCGAAAGGAGAGGGATCGATACGATCATGGAGGCAATCGCAACCGGTCCACCGTATCGCGAACCCGTGACCGGAAAAGGGTCACCAGATCGGAAGTCCTCGGCAACCCAGACGACGACGTACGCGCTCAGTACGCCGAAGCACACCACGAGGAGCGGCATCACGAGGCCGTTCACGAACGTGCCCCGCGCCCGAATCAAGCTGCGGGGTTGCGACATCCGATTGCCTTCCCGTTGGGGTCGTAGATGAGGACTTCCGAAATCCAGTAGTCCGTCTGTGCGGCTGAGACGATCCCCTCCATCTTGTCATCGAAGAC
>CAZTJX010000326.1:0-1614 GCA_964613755.1 uncultured Demequinaceae bacterium
CGCGATCGTCACCTGACCCTCGCGTCGCTCCATCGCGAGCACCACGACCTCGCGATGTAACGACGTAACGGCGCGGGCCGCGCGGTCACCGGCACCCTCGGAGTCGTCCACGAGCACCGCGAACGTACCCTGCGGGACCTCGAGCACGTCGCACCTGACGCCGTTGAACGCGCAGATGGCGGCAAGCACCTTCCCGTTCGCGATGGGGGTGAGGAGCGCGACGGTGTTGCTTGCGAGGTAACCCGGCGTCTCCTCCCCCGCGATCTCGTCACTCACAGGGCACCCTTGGTGCTGGGTACGCCTTTCACCCGAGGATCGAGCGCGATCGCGGCGCGCAGGGCGCGGGCGAGTGCCTTGAACTGCGCCTCAACGATGTGGTGTGGATCGCGGCCGGCGAGCACCCGCATGTGCAGGGTGATCTCCGCGTGGTGCGCGATGGATTCGAGCACGTGACCCGTGAGCGAGCCCGCGAAGTTGCCGCCGATGAGGTGGGTCGCCTGTCCCACGGGCTCTCCGACATGGACGAAGTATGGTCGCCCTGACACGTCGACGACGGCCTGGGCGAGCGCCTCGTCGAGCGGCACGAGGGCGGAGCCGAAGCGCGAGATACCGGCCTTGTCCCCCAGCGCCTCCTTGATCGCCTCGCCGATGGAAATCGCGACGTCCTCGACCGTGTGGTGGGAGTCGATTTCGACGTCGCCCTTCGCCTTGACGGTGAGGTTCATGAGCGAGTGCTTGCCGAGCGCCGTCAGCATGTGGTCGTAGAACGGGACACCCGTGCTGATGTCCGTGGCGCCGGTACCGTCGAGGTCAAGCTCGATCAGGACGTCGGACTCGCTCGTCTTGCGAGCGACCGTCGCCGTTCGCTGAACACGGTCCGTGCGGCTCATGCGGTTACCTCCGTTAACGCGGCGCGGAACCGCGCCATCTCCTGCGGCGTGCCGATGGACACGCGCAGCCAGCCCTCGGGCCCCGCGACCCGGATCAGGACGCCGTGCTCGAGCAGGCCCCTAAACACCCTCTCACGATCCCCGAAGGGGCCGAAGAGCGCAAAGTTCGCGTCCGTGTCCGCGACCGTGTATCCCTGGCCCCGAAGCCACGTCACCGCCTCGTCGCGCTCGGCGCGGATCTCGTCCACCTGGGCCTGGAGATCCCTGGCGTGCGCGAGCGCGGCGCGGGCGATCGCCTGCGTCACGGAACTCAAGTGGTACGGGAGGCGCACGAGTCGGAGCGCGTCGACGATCGCGGGGCTCGCCGCGAGGTAGCCAAGCCTGCCCCCCGCGAGCGCGAACGCCTTGGACATCGTGCGGGTCACGGCGAGGTTCGGGAGCTCGGGAAGCAGGGTGATCGCGCTCGGGACTCCGCGGCGCCGAAACTCCGCGTAGGCCTCGTCGACGACAACGACGCAGCCCCCAGGGACGTCGGCCGCCGCCCTCGCGATGTCTCGCGCGTCCCCGAGCGGGAGCGCGGTCCCCGTGGGGTTGTTCGGGCTCGCGAGCAGGACGAGCGTCGGCTTGCGCGCCGCGATCTCGGCGACGGCGGCCTCGACGTCGATCGCGAAGTCGTCGCGGCGCGGCAGCGTCACGTAGGTGGTGGAACTGTCGCGCGAGTACT
>CAZTJX010000327.1:0-1610 GCA_964613755.1 uncultured Demequinaceae bacterium
GATCAGCCGCATCCTCGGTTCGCCGATGACACGCGCACAGGACACCGCAGGCGCGATCGGAAGGCGGCTCGGCCTGCCGATCGAGACCGAGGCGCGGCTCCGGGAGGTCAACTTCGGTGAGTGGGAGGGCCTGACAGGAAACGAGATCGCCGAGCGATTCGGCGACGCGATCCATCG
This sequence comes from uncultured Demequinaceae bacterium, assembly GCA_964613755.1. Lineage (GTDB taxonomy): Bacteria > Actinomycetota > Actinomycetes > Actinomycetales > Demequinaceae > JAFGBM01. The sequence continues at coordinate 178 of CAZTJX010000327.1, forward strand.
CTGGCGCTTCGGCCAGTACGCGGCGCCGGGCGGGGAATCGTTCCCCGACGTCGGGGAACGCCTCGACGAGCTCCTCAAGGACCTCGCGGCCGAGCACGCGGCGACGTGCGGCGCCGGTGACGACGTCCCGCGCGCCTACGCGCTCGCCTCGCACGCCGTCGCGATCAAGTCGGCGATCGCGATGTCCATGAAGATGGACGTGACGTCGTGGGGCTCGATCTGGCCGCAGCCCGCCTCGGTGAGCATCCTCGAGCTGCGCGTGGCCACGGATGGAACGATCGCAGAGCGACACCTGTTGTGCCTCGGCCAGTCGGTCGAATAGGTTGCGAGCGGAGGTACGGAGATGTCGACAGCGTGGCGAGGTTCCCAGGTCCTGTGGCGCGAGCCGACGCGAATCGTGGTCATTCGTGTGCTTCGACGTGGGGCCATCGCGGCGCTCGGGTTGCTCCTGTCCGGGATGCCGGGAACGCCGTGGACGGGGCTTGCCTCCGGGCTGGTACTCCGCATCCCGTTCGCGATCGTGGGGCTCCTCGGTCTTCTGCTCTTCGTGCTCTCGTTGGCGAACGTCGCGAAGAACCGGCGTGTGGTCCTCGCGATCATGGGGACGGGCTCGGTGGAGCGCCCGCGCTCGATCCAGGAGGTCTGGCTGCGTCGCCCGCAGGAGGTCGTAATCGGTGCGCGCATCACGGTGGTGCCGGGGCCGCAGGTCGTAGGGCCTAGCCCAGCCGAGCCCTACGTCACGCTCAAGGCCGAGGGCGCGATCACGCGAGTGCCGCTGTTCCGCACCGCGCCGGAGGACTTCGTCGCCCGGGTCAACGCCGTCGCCCTGGGGCGAGGGGTCGAGTTCGTCCTTGCCGCTATCGAAGCCGCTCCGGAAGCCGCTCCCGAATAGAGCCCCCTCCGACCCCGCGAGCGAGTAGCGTGGGGAGCGGGAGGAGAAGGGGGCCACCTTGCCCCGCTTGACTCGTGCCCTGGTGACTCTCGCCGCGCTGGCCCTGACCGCCTGCGGCCCTGATCCCGAGCCCTCGACGACGCCCACACCCGCGCCCAGCGCGACCGCCTCGGCGACGACGGCTCCGACGCCCACGGCCGCGCCCTTCGACCCCGACCCGGCCGCGGCGGCACTTGGCGCGCCTGGTGCCTTCGTCCTCGTCAAGTATGGTTCGACCGGTCTCTTTTGGTACAGCCTCGATGACACCGGGGTGCGCCAGGTTGACGACTCCGCTAGTGGAGCACCGGGCTACATGCTTACCGTTGATGGCGACCTTTCATGGGATGGACTCTCGATCGTGCTCGACTCCTACGCAAGTGACCTCGTCGCGGGCGACACGAACGGCGCGACGGATGTGTTCCTTACCCACGCGGGTGTGGTGACTCTCGTGCGGGTGAGCACCGATGGCGCCACGCAGGGGAACGACGCGTCCTTCGAACCC
>CAZTJX010000328.1:0-1586 GCA_964613755.1 uncultured Demequinaceae bacterium
CGATACCTGCCGAGCCGTTGACGAGAAGGTTCGGGAAGCGCGCGGGTAGGATCGACGGCTCTTGGGTGCGCCCGTCGTAGTTGTCCTGGAAATCGACGGTTTCCTTGTCGATGTCCCTCACCATCTCCAAGGCGAGTGGCGCCATACGGCACTCGGTGTATCGCGGCGCGGCCGCGGGGTCGTTACCCGGGCTGCCGAAGTTGCCCTGCCCGTCGACGAGGGGATAGCGAAGAGACCAGTCCTGGACGAGGCGCACCAAGGTGTCGTAAATCGCGGAGTCGCCATGTGGGTGGTACTTGCCCATGACGTCGCCGACGACGCGCGAGCACTTTGAGTAGGCGCGGTCGGGCCGGTATCCCCCGTCGAACATCGCATAGATGACGCGGCGATGGACCGGCTTGAGTCCGTCGCGGACCTCTGGAAGCGCGCGTCCGACGATCACCGACATCGCATAGTCAAGGTACGAGCGCTGCATCTCGACCTGAATGTCGATCGGCTCGATCTTGTCGTGGCCCGTCATCTCAGATGTCAAGGAATCTCACGTCCTTCGCGTTCCGCTGGATGAACGATCGGCGCGACTCGACATCCTCGCCCATGAGCACGGAGAACACCTCGTCGGCAGCGGCCGCATCGTCCATGGTGATCTGGAGAAGCGTCCGAGACGTCGGGTCCATCGTGGTTTCCCACAGCTCTGAGTAGTCCATCTCCCCGAGGCCCTTGTACCGCTGAATCGCGTTGTCCTTGGGGATCTTCTTGCCCGCCCTGGCCCCCGCCGCGAGGAGGAGGTCGCGCTCGCGGTCGGAGAAGACGTACTCGTGTTCAGTGTTTGACCACTTGATCTTGAAGAGCGGTGGTTGGGCGAGGTAGACGTACCCGGCCTCGACGAGCGGGCGCATGTACCGGAAGAGGAGGGTAAGGAGGAGGGTGCGAATGTGCTGGCCGTCGATGTCAGCATCGGCCATGAGGATGATCTTGTGATAGCGGCACTTCTCAAGCTCGAACTCCTCGCCGATGCCCGTGCCAAATGCGGTGATGAGTGCCTGCACCTCGTTGTTTCCGAGCGCCCTGTCCAGGCGCGCCCGCTCCACGTTGAGGATCTTCCCGCGCAAGGGGAGAATCGCCTGCGTCTGCGGATCGCGGCCTCGGACGGCGGATCCACCCGCCGAGTCTCCCTCGACGATGTAAATCTCGGAATCCGCAGGGTTGCGGCTCTGGCAGTCCCGGAGTTTGCCGGGCATGCCGCCCGACTCTAGGAGGCCCTTGCGGCGCGTCGCCTCGCGGGCCTTACGTGCGGCGAGACGAGCCGCAGACGCCTGAAGGGACTTCCGGATGATGTCCTTCGCGTCCGTCGGGTGCGAGTCGAACCAGTCGGCCAGGCGCTCGCCGACCACCTTCTGCACGAAGGTCTTCGCCTCGGTATTGCCCAGCTTGGTCTTGGTCTGTCCCTCGAACTGAGGCTCGCGCAGCTTGACGCTCAGGACGGCAGTCAGGCCCTCGCGAACATCGTCGCCCGTGAGGTTGTCATCCTTGTCCTTGAGGATGTTTTTTTCTCTGGCGTACTTGTTCACGAGCGACGTGAGGGCGGA
>CAZTJX010000329.1:0-1585 GCA_964613755.1 uncultured Demequinaceae bacterium
GTTGCCGCGCCCGCTGATCGACAACCTGGTGGACGACTGCCGCGGTCGCCGCGAGGGCGACAGGGTCGTCCTTGACGTCGGACGGCGAGATGCTCATTCCGCCGCGCGCGACCCTCCACCACCGCTCCCTCGCTGTTCCCCGCTTCTCGTCCTCCTGGACGAAACCGTGGCGCGCCAACTGGCGCAGGTGGTAGGAGGTGAGTCCGCTCGACTCCCCCAGGCGCTCCGCGAGCTTGCTCGCGGTCGAGGGCCCGTGGAGGATGAGTTGGTCGAGAATCTCGACGCGGATCGGGTGGCTCAGCCCCTTCAGCCGCTCGGGATCGACGCGGACCATCGGCTCTTCGCCGGAAGGATCGTCATCGGTCATGCAGGGACGCTAACATTCCAAAGACATCTTTGCAAGTATTTCTTTGCAAGTCTTACTTTGCCGTATCGGTCCGCCTACCGCCGCCGCGGCCCCCGGAGAGCCCGAATATCCGGCATGTCGTTGTCGTGGGCGAGTTCCTCGACATTGACGTCGCGGAAGGTCACCACCCGCACGTTCTTGACGAGCCGCGCGGATCGGTAGACGTCCCACACCCACGCATCCGTCAGCGTGAGATCGAAGTAGACGTCGTGGCCGACGTGCTTGACCTCAAGGTCCACCTTGTTCGCCAGGTAGAAGCGCCGCTCGGTCTCGACGACGTACGAGAACAGTCCGACGACATCGCGGTACTCCCGATAGAGGGCGAGTTCGGCCTCGGTCTCGTAGTTCTCCAGGTCGTCGTGGCTCACTCCCCCATCATGCCCCGCACGGAACACGTCCGCGCACCGGCGCGCGGCCTACGCTCGCGCGGGAAGCTTCCACGAGACACGATGGAGGGGTGTCGGTCCGAGCCGGCGAATCGCGTCGAGGTGCTCGGGCGCGCCGTATCCCTTGTTCCCCGCCCACCCATACTCCGGATGCGCGTCGTGAGCCGCGCGCATCTGGGCGTCGCGTGCCACCTTCGCGAGGACGCTCCCGGCGGCGATCGACGCGCAGATCCCGTCTCCCCCCACGATCGTCGTCACGGGAGCGACGTCGACGGCGGGTTCGCCTTCCACCGAGGAGAAGAGGTCAGCGGGTTTCGGCGTGAGGTAGTCGTGCCTGCCATCGAGCAGGATGGCGTCCACGACGATCCCCGCCGACGCGATTTCCTCGAGCGCTCGGAGGGCCGCGAGCCGGAGCGCCCCCACGATACCGAGGGCATCGATCTCGGCGTTCGAGGCATCCCCGACCGCCCTGGCTGCACCGAAGGTCTCGAGCTCGCCCGCCATGCGGTCCCTGCGCGTCGGGGTGAGTTGCTTCGAGTCGGCGAGGCCATCGGGCCACGCATCGCATGGGCCGAGCGCGACGATGCCAACGGACACAGGGCCGGCAAGCGCACCGCGTCCGACCTCATCGATGCCGGCAACCACGGTCGCGCCCGCATCCCACAGGAGGCTCTCGTGCGCGAGGCTGACGCCCATGGCTAGTCGGCGGCTCCGGTACCCTGCGCGTCGTCCGCGGGGAAGGGGTTGCCAAGTCCCGTCCAGTGATCGAGCGGCCAGACGGTCGCGAAGGCCG
>CAZTJX010000330.1:0-1581 GCA_964613755.1 uncultured Demequinaceae bacterium
GGACTCGAACATCGGACTGCAGTTCATGAGATTCGCCGTGTCTGTCGGTGCGCTCGGCCTCGCGGCACTGATTGGGCGTCGCGGTTCGCAGCACCAGCAAGAGGCACGAGCGGCGAAGCGGACCGACTTGGCACTTACGCAGTTGGGTCCGTTCGTCGCGACCCTTGACGGGGCAGTCCAGAAGGAGATCCGGAAGCAAATCACCCAGCGGGTCTTCATCCAAGGGAACCTCGACCCGTCTCAGAGTGAGAGGGAGCAGTTCCTCCGCGTTCTCGGCCGCGAACCGGGTCGCGCGGGGGAGCCTGTGCAAGAGACTTCACCGTGACGACGGGGGACGCGCGATCTCGGGGCTGTTAGCGGTCCGAAGAGTCGCTCGCCGCGAGTCCTCGGCACCCACGTCGCCTCCGAACGCACCCGAAGCGAAAGACGGGGCGCGTTCGAGGGGATCAAGCCTGACCGCCGCGAGAGCGCGCCCCGTCTTTCGCTCACCAGCGAAGAGGGTCCGCCCTAGGCGAGCGTGGGCAAAACGGCAGCAGCGGTGAACCGCGCCTGCACGTTCGCCCAGTCGACGACGTTCCACCACGCCTTGACGTAGTCCGCCTTGACGTTCTTGTACTGCAGGTAGAACGCGTGCTCCCACATGTCGAGCATGAGGAGCGGGACGATGCCGACGGGGAGGTTTCCCTGCTGGTCGTACAGTTGCACGATGATGAGCTTCTTACCCAGCGTGTCCCACGCGAGGATCGCCCAGCCGGAGCCCTGGATCGTCATCGCCGTCGCCGTGAAGTGCCCGACGAAGCCGTCGAACGAGCCGAACTGGGAGTCAATCGCCTGGGCGAGCTCGCCCGTTGGCTTGTCGCCGCCGTCGGGGGACATGTTGGTCCAGAAGACGGAGTGGTTGACGTGGCCGCCGAGGTTGAACGCGAGGTTCTTCTCGAGCATGGGGATGGGGCCGAACGCGGCATTCGCGCGGGCCTCCTCCATCGCCTCGAGCGCGGCGTTGGCGCCCGCGACGTACGCGGCGTGATGCTTGGAGTGGTGGAGCTCCATGATCTCGCCAGCGATGTAGGGCGCGAGCGCCGCATAGTCGTAGGAAAGGTCGGGAAGGGTGTAGATGGCCATCGTGGCGATCCTCCTAGTGGTGGGCGTTTGCTGCTTCGGCAAGTTCTGCGGGAGCGAACGGCTCAGAAGTACGCGTTACTGCTCCTGTTCGGTCAACGGCTGGTGTGCCTCGATGTATTCCCCAGCCTCGGTTCGAACGATACGCCCCGTCGCGCGGCGGCGGAGTGAGTTGCCGTCCGCGTGGCCGTGCCAAGATGGGGGCATGAGAGACAAGGCCACGCGAGCCGAGGGCGAGGTCTCGACGGCCCCCCTTCGCGTCCTGCTGTACAGCGACGACGTTGACACTCGAGGCAAGGTCCGCTCGGGCGTGGGAGAGGCCATCGGCGCGCGCGACGTGCTCTGGACCGAGGTCGCAACGGAGCCCGCGGTCTTCACGGAGATCGGCACCCAGGACTTCGACCTCCTGATCCTCGACGGCGAGGCTTCAAAGGCCGGTGGAATGGGCATCTGCTACCAGCT
>CAZTJX010000331.1:0-1571 GCA_964613755.1 uncultured Demequinaceae bacterium
GCTTGTTCGTCGTGAAGAGTTGATCGAAGTCGCGGTCTGAAAGCCCGTGCGGGTGCTCCGCTCCGCGCCTCAGCTCTCCGCCCGCGAAGGTGTCTCGGGTCATTGGGCAATCCCGACGCGAAACACTCCGCCCGAACGAGAGCCGGACCGCTCCGAGCGCGGCGGCGGGCGGGTTCGTGAGTGGCCAGCTAACTAGACCTCCCTCGGAGCTGTCATGCAAACGCTGCGGGGGTCCGTCGCGATCGGTGCATCCCTGAGTGAGGGCGCGGACCGCGAGTGGTCATCGCAACGCGGTGTGCCGATTTGTCCGTTCCGGTTGCGTGGCCGGACCCCCCGTGCCACGCTACTTCTGCGGGCGAAACCGCCAGCCAAAGGGGATAGGGGAATCTCATGCGCAAGCCAACTCGTAGGTCGCTCGCGATTGCGGGCGTCGCCATGGTAACCGCCAGCACCTTGGCGATTGCCGGTCCAGCTTCGGCCAGTTTCTTCGGCGGAACGCTCACCTGCCCAGCTAGCACCAAGGTGATTGGCTATGGCTACAAGGGGAACGTCAACTCGATGTTGATCAAGGCACCGGGTCCCACGGCGATGTATTCCGGTACCTATACTGGCTATTGGGAACACCTTGTCGGCTGGTACTCCAGCGGCTCGTGGTCGGTCCAGTGGGCTGGCGCGACGAACGGGTACGGAGCATGCGGCACGAGCTAGATCGCCAAGCCCATCGGGGAAACGTAATTCTGGCGATTGCAGTCGTCGCAGGTCTTGTCGGGCTCGCGGGTTGCAGTGCAACGGGCGAGCCCGACAAGACTGTGCCGGCGTGGGTTGAGCCTGGATGGATGGCCCAGGTGCGGCAGCAGAATGAAGAGCATAACAACGCGATGATCGTGTGCTTTGCCGAGTACGGCATTGGGGTCGTTGCGGGAATCGGCGCGCCGGGCGTCGTATTCCTCTCCCCGACAGGTGACGACGGGCAACTGCCGCCTGGCTTCGAAGACGTTCTCCGGGCGGCCGCGGACGACTGCAACGCGCGTATTCCTCTGCCCGATCACGCTGACGTTCACGTGTTCGACGAAGTTGCGTACGGACGCATGCTCGATACGCGCGCGTGCCTCATCGCGCACGGATACGATGTGCCGGAGCCGCCGAGCCTCGAGACGTGGAAGGATTCCGACCTCATGACTGGATGGAACCCCTATATCGTGACCTTCAGCGGAGCCGTGGGCGCGCAGATTACCGACGACGAAATGCGTTCGTTGAATGAGGACTGTCCCCAGAGCGGCCCCAACTTCTGGGTCACAACACCTTCGGACGAAGGGGCGTAGTGGCGACGTCGAGAGGTGATCGTTGAACGTCAAGTTGCCAGATGGGTTCCGACGTTGGACTGGGCTCTTCGGCTCTTGGCCGTGGGCCGTCGCACTGGTTGTGGCCGCAGGACTGGGGGCGCTGTTCGGGAGTTGGGCCTTCGGGACGCCGCGGGTTGACGAGGCCGCGGAGGCTCCTGCGACCGTCGTCGTCTCCGAGTTGACCGTAGGGCGGTCCATTCCGCTCGCGGTCTCCGCCTCGTGGGAGAC
>CAZTJX010000332.1:0-1536 GCA_964613755.1 uncultured Demequinaceae bacterium
AGTACACCGCTCAGGAAATCTCGGCGCGCATCCTCGGCAAGCTCAAGCGCGACGCCGAGCAGTACCTGGGCGAGAAGGTGACCGACGCGGTTATCACCGTCCCCGCATACTTCGACGACCACCAGCGCCAGGCCACCAAGGAGGCGGGCGAGATCGCCGGCCTCAAGGTCCTGCGCATCGTCAACGAGCCCACGGCCGCAGCCCTCGCCTACGGCCTGGACAAGGGCAAGGAGGACGAGCTCATCCTCGTGTTCGACCTCGGAGGTGGAACCTTCGACGTCTCCCTCCTCGAGGTGGGCAAGGATGAGGACGCGTTCTCGACCATCCAGGTCAAGGCGACCAACGGCGTCAACCACCTGGGCGGCGACGACTGGGATCAGCGCATCGTCGACTTCCTCATCAAGGAGGTCAAGAACAAGGAGGGCGTGGACCTCGCCAAGGACAAGTCCGCGGTGCAGCGTCTCCGCGAGGCGGCCGAGCAGGCGAAGAAGGAGCTGAGCCAGGCGACCTCCACCACCATCTCGCTTCAGTACGTGAGCCTCGGTGAGAACGGCCCCATCCATCTCGACACCAAGCTCACCCGGGCCCAGTTCGAGCAGATGACCAAGGACCTTCTCGACCAGTGCAAGGCGCCGTTCAAGCAGGTGATCAAGGACGCGGACATCAAGCTCGCGGACATCGACCACGTGGTCCTCGTCGGCGGTTCGACCCGCATGCCCGCCGTCACCGAGCTCGTCAAGGAGCTCACCGGCGGCAAGGAAGCCAACAAGAGCGTGAATCCCGACGAGGTCGTCGCCGTGGGAGCCTCGCTCCAGGCTGGCGTCATCAAGGGCGAGCGCAAGGACGTCCTGCTCATCGACGTCACGCCGCTCAGCCTCGGCATTGAGACCAAGGGCGGCGTCATGACGACGCTCATCGAGCGCAACACCGCGATCCCGACCAAGTCGTCCGAGGTCTTCTCGACCGCCGACGACAACCAGCCGAGCGTGCTCGTGCAGGTCTACCAGGGCGAGCGGCAGTTCGCGCGCGACAACAAGATGCTCGGTACGTTCGAACTGGGTGGCATCGCGCCAGCCCCGCGCGGGGTTCCCCAGATTGAGGTCTCCTTCGACATCGACGCGAACGGCATCGTCCACGTCGGCGCCAAGGACCGCGGTACGGGCAAGGAACAGTCGATCACCGTGACCGGCGGCTCGGCGCTCTCGAAGGACGACATCGATCGGATGGTCAAGGACGCCGAGGAACACGCGGCGGAGGACGCAGCACGCCGTGAAGAGGCCGACACCCGCAACCGCGCGGAACAGCTCGCATACCAGACCGAAAAGGTCCTCGACGAGAACGCCGAGAAGGTACCCGCCGACGTTGCCGACGAGGTCAAGGAATCCATCGCGGCCGTCAAGAAGGCCCTCGAGGGCGATGACGCGGACGCGGTCAAGACGGCGCACGACGACCTGGTCGCCAAGGCCCAGAAGATCGGCGAAGCGGTCTACGCCAAGCAGGCCGAGGAGGCCGAGGCGGCCGAGTCCGGGGAGGCCC
>CAZTJX010000333.1:0-1535 GCA_964613755.1 uncultured Demequinaceae bacterium
GCGGCAGTTCGAGCGTCACCACGTTGAGGCGGACAAGCGAGTCGCGTGAGTAGGCACGGAACCCGCTCGCCGCGTCGGGCAGCTCGGTCTCAGCCGCCTTGTTCACGATGTGGCTGCCGAACCGCTGCATGAGCTTCTTGAAGCCCGAGAAATGCGCAATTGTCTGCGTCTGGCGGTCGGCGATGACGATATCGGCCGCCCCCTTGAGGATCGGCTGGACGAGGTCTCCGATGCGATCCTGAGGGTACTGGTTGTCCCCGTCGGTGTTCACGACGATGTCAGCCCCCTGTCTGAGGGCGTAGTCGGCGCCGTCGCGGAACGACCGGGCAAGACCCATGTTCCGCGTGTGGTGCACGAAGTGCCGGACACCGTGTGCGCGTGCCACCTCGAGCGTGCGGTCGGTCGATCCGTCGTCGATGACCAGGACCTCGATCTCATCCACACCGTCGATCTCGGCGGGGATGGACGAGAGCACTGCGGGGAGTGTCTCCTCTTCGTTGAGGCAGGGGACTTGGATGAAGACCTTCATGGGAGTCCTGTCGCGTCACGCGCCGGGCCGCAGAGACAATAGGCAGTGGCTCCGGCAGGAGGCCCAGGGCGCTGGACAGGGTACCCCAACCACGGCCGGGCACCCGTCTGTGGTCCCGAAGGACACCGTCGAGGTTCGCTTGCGCAAGGCCGAGAAGTCCGACGAGTCGCGGCCGAGTCCCCGCTATGGTGGCGTCCGTGTCGCCTCCCATCGGTGCCCCTCCCGCAGGCTTACGTCGGCACCTCGAACCGGCCGCAGTCATCGGCCTGACACTCGTCGCATTCGTTTCAGGGGCCTTTGTCGCGATGAGCGACGGGGGACCCACAGTATTTGGCGACGAGACGATCTACATACGCAACGCCGAATCGCTGGCCGGATTCGGCGCCTACTGGTCGCCTCACTACCCGCCGGCTTATTCCGCGCTCGTCGCCTTCGGGTTCCTTGTCGACGACTGGTACCGGGCGGCGCTCCTCCTCAACTCCCTCGCCTCCGCGTCGGCGGTGCCGATCATGTGGCTGCTGGCGCGCACCCTCCGGATCGGCTCACCCTGGATCGCGGCCACGCTGGTCGCCGTCCTCCCGTTCCAGGCCGTCTTCGCGGGTTACCTGCTCGCCGAGAACCTCTCGATCCCCCTCACCCTCGCGGCGGTCACTCTCGCCGTCCGTGCGAGGCCGCGCGAGGCACCTTTCCTCGGCGTCACCCTCGCGGCACTCCATCTCACCAAGTATCTCTTCGCTCCCGCCGTGGCCCTCCTGCTCGTCGTATGGTTCCTCCGAATCCGGAGCGAGGCCGGTGCTGCAAGAGAACCGATGCCGTGGCGAACCCTCGCGACGGGTGTGCTCGCCTACCTGCTTCCCATGCTCACGTGGGTCGGGTATGGGCTCTGGAGCGACTTCTCTGTCGCCCAGCTGCTCGGCCTCCAGGTTCCAGTGAAGACACTCAACCACGGCGCGTCCGAGGGGACGACTGACGCGTTGCTGACGTGGCTCACGGTGTACCCGTCGTA
>CAZTJX010000334.1:0-1528 GCA_964613755.1 uncultured Demequinaceae bacterium
TTCGAGGATCCGGATCTCGATCAGCGCTACGTCCGCGCCTGCGATGAGGCGGGAGTCTCTCCCGGCGACGTCGTTCTCGAACTGACCGAGACGAGCGCGATGGAGGACGCCGTTCGCTCCCTTCGGCTGCTCACCAAACTGCGACTCGCCGGATTCCACCTCTCGCTCGACGACTTCGGAACGGGCTACTCCTCCATGGTGCAGCTGGCGCGTCTTCCCTTCTCCGAACTCAAGGTGGACCAGTCGTTCGTGACCTCCTGTGCGACCTCGGACGAGTCCATGATCGTCGTGCGTTCCGTCATTGATCTGGGGCACGCGCTCGGCATGGAACTCACGGCCGAGGGAGTGGAGGACGCGTGGGTCAATGCGCTCCTGTCCGACCTCGGTTGCGACTTCGCTCAGGGCTACCACATCGCGCGGCCGATGACCCCCGAGGACCTCGATGCCTGGGCGACGGACGCCTCGATCTAGGTTGCCCGCAGACTAAGGCGCCTGTCCGCTACCCGTCGGCGAAGTCGCGCGCGATCCCGCCCGTGTTGAGCGCCTTGCGCCTCAGTCGCCAGTCCGGGAGAGCGCGATCCATGACGGCGTAGAACCGCTGGTTGTGGCCCGACTCGATGAGGTGAGCGAGTTCGTGCACGACGACGTACTCCAGCAGTTCGGGCTCGCGGCGCGCGAGCTCGAGGTTGAGCGTGATCCGGCGCGCCGTGACGTTGCACGTGCCCCAGCGGGTGGTCATGCGCCGGATGGTGAACGTGGGTTCCGGGACGCCGACGCGTGGGGCCCACTCGGCGAGGAGCGGCGGGATGGCGCGGCGGAGTTCGCGGCGCAGTCGGTTCGCGTCGGGGCCGGGCTCGAGTGGGGCGGGCTGGAGCGCGATGCGCGCCTGGTGCTTCGCGATCCATCCGGCCTTGGACGCGACGAACTCGCGGATGGCGCGCTCCGACACGAACGCCGGGGCGGTGACGCGCACCTCGCCCGCGGGCGCCTTGACGGTGATACGCAGGTTCTTCACCCGTTTACGCGTGACGGTGTAGTGAGGAACGGCAGTGTCGGGGACGGGCGCGGACATAGTGAGGACAGCGTACGGCCCGAAACCGCGCCCGCGGCAACCGCCATCGTGGGCGCCGCCGAGCGAGTCTCCGCAAATCGGCCTACGATGAGATGTGCCCGACGTGACACGCAAGCGCGACGTCGCCCGCGAGGCGCTGGGCGTCGAGAGTGGCGACGGGGAAGCACGCGCCGGCACCGAGGTCGAGAGGTTCGGGTACCTCGCGGATTCCCTTCCGATCATTGTCTTCACGGCGACGCCCGACGGTTCCATCGACTCCTTCAACGATGAGTTCGAGCGCTGCACGGGCCAGCCCGCGAAGGACTATCTCGGCGCGCGTTGGGCATCCCTGATCCACCCCGACGACTTCGAAGAGACGGTCCGGCTCGTCGACGCCGCGGTGGCCGCAGGCGAGGGCTACTACGTCGCCTTCCGCTTCTTCGACGCGAACGGCGACTTCCGGTGGCACGCCATGCG
>CAZTJX010000335.1:0-1528 GCA_964613755.1 uncultured Demequinaceae bacterium
TCCCGGCAATCCGAGAGTTCGGGCTTGAGCACCTCCCACCTGGCGACATCGCACTCCACGAACCGAACGGCAGCAGTCCCGCCCGGCTCAAGGTCCACGACAAGCGCACCTTTGGGCCCGGTCTCGCGCGGGTGGCGGCCTTGAAGGTTCCCGCTGAACCACACCGGAGTCGAGCCTCCCGCTTGCTCGCTGCGCTGGTGCACGTGACCGAGCGCGAAGTACTCGTAGTCACAGGAGGTGAGGTCCTCCACGGTGCACGGCGCGTATCGGGCGTGCCCTGCGATTCCCTGGATCCCGGTGTGAAGTAGGCCCACATTGACCCACCCGTCGCGACGGGCAGGGTAGTGCAGAGCAAGGTTCTCGAACACATCGCGTACGGCGTACCCCTGGCCGTGCACCACTACCCCGAGGTCCGCGAACTCAACCGACTCGGGCTCATCCGTCCGGAGCACTCGCACCCCCGATGGCATTGTCAGCCGTCGGGTGATGGTGCTCTCTGCGTCGTGATTGCCATAGGCGAGGGCCACCTCAACTCCACCCTCGCGCACTTGCCGCAGCCCTCGCACGAAGTACTCGCCAGTCTCGTAGGACGGCCAGTCGCCATCGTAGATATCGCCCGCCAACACAAGAACGTCGGCATGCTCGTCGAGACACACCTGCACGAGCCTGTCGAACGCTCGCCGCGTGGCAGCGCGCAAGTTTGAGGCTAGACCCACGTCTCCAAGCCGACCCAGGCCCTGCAGAGGACTGTCCAGGTGGATGTCCGCTGCGTGCACGATCCGCACCATGACACAACCCTTCGAAACCAAACCCGGTACGCCTGAAACCGACGACGGCCCTTCTCGACCGCACTCCGACGCTACCCGGTCCGCCGACGGAGTACCCGACCCTCGACAAAGACTCTAGATCCGAGGCAATCCGCCGCGGTCGCTAGCGCCCAACAGCTCCGTACCCCGACTCAATCCAAGATCGGACTCCCCGCCCCGCCCAAGCCCTGACATGCACACCAGCCCTGAACGGCACCCCGGCAACCCTCACCTCACCTCACCTGGACTGGCGACGCATCGCCTCAACCGCGCCGCGAATGACGTCCGCATCCGCCGCCACCACGTTCCACACACTCCAGAAATTCATCGTCGCACTCGCGGGCTTCACCCTCGGTTGGTCAAGCTTTATACGCGTAGGCAGAATCATCGCGTCCCCGAGAACTAGCGCCTCGCCCACGTCCAGCAAGGGCAATGCAGCTGTGAGGCCCGCCATGCTATCAGGCATCAGTTGCTGAATAACCCTCTGATCCTGATCATTCGTTAGCCTGAGGACAATGAAGTTGTTGCATTGCGAGAGGACTGTCCGGCTCACGTCCGACGGCCGCTGACTCACGATGAGCAAGGACACCCCGTACTTCCGGCCCTCCTTCGCGATCCGCTCGAAGGCCTCACGGGACAGTGTGAGTCCAGCGTCTTCCCCGTCACGCCTTGGCCGCAGGTAGTTGTGCGCCTCTTCCAGGACCAGCACCCACGGGCTGTCT
>CAZTJX010000336.1:0-1521 GCA_964613755.1 uncultured Demequinaceae bacterium
AACAGCACCGGGTGCTGGAAGACCATGCCGACGTGCCGCCTCACGGCGACGGGATCAACGTCGGCGCCGTAGAGATCGGTGCCGTCCATCAGGACTTCGCCCGCGACGCGCGCGCCCGGGATGACCTCGTGCATGCGGTTGACGGTCCGGATGAAGGTGGACTTGCCGCACCCGGACGGGCCGATGAGCGCGGTCACGGACTTCGGCTCGATGGCGAGCGACACCCCCTCGATGGCGAGGAAGTCGCCGTAGTAGACGTTGAGGTTGTTGACGTCAATGCGCTTGGCCACGATGTCTCCGGTGCTATCGGCGGGTCTTAGGGGACAGGTACTTGGCAATCATGCGGGCAATGAGGTTCAGGAGCATGACGATGATGATGAGGACCATCGCCGCGCCCCACGCGCGGTAGTCCGTGATCTCGGGCACGCAGGCGATGTCCGGGTTGTTGCAGGGCTGCACGCCCTTGCGCCACTCGGCAACGATGTAGACGGGGAGCGACATCATGCGGCCATCGAGCGGGCTCCAGTTGAGCGAGTCCGTGACGCCGACGGCGATCAGCAGCGGCGCGGTCTCCCCGATCACCCGTGCGACGGCGAGCATGATGCCGGTGGTGAGACCGGCGAACGCGGTGCGGACCACGACCTTGAGGACGGTCAGCCACTTGGGCACCCCGAGCGCGTACGAGGCTTCACGCAACTCGTTGGGAACGAGGCGCAGCATCTCCTCGCTCGCGCGCACGACGACGGGCGTCATGAGGACCGAGAGCGCGACTGCGCCGACGAACCCCGTCTTGGTCCCGGGTCCCGCGATCACGGCGAAGAGGGCGTACGCGAAGAGCCCTGCGACGATCGAGGGGATCCCCGTCATGACGTCGACGAAGAAGGTGATCACCCGCTTGAGCCAGCCCGAGCCGTACTCGACAAGGTAGATCGCCGTGAGCAGGCCGACGGGCACGGAGATCACGGCCGCCGTGAGGGTGATGACGAGCGTCCCGACCATCGCGTGCTGGATGCCGCCCTCGGGCATGCCGCCGAAGACCCCCCGCATCGTCGTCGTCAGGAACTCGATGTTGAAGACATGCTCCCCCTCGGAGTTGACGAGGAAGCGGTTGATGCCCCGCTGGACGACCGTGACGATGAGCCACACGAGCGGCACCATGGCAGCGGTGAAGGCCGCGTAGACGAGCGCTCGCATCACCCGGTCGACCCAGCGGCGCCGCGCGGAGAGAGAGCCGAGCGGGCTCGTGGGCTTGTGTGTCGCTGGCGCGGTCATCCGTTCGCCCCCGCAAAGTCAGCCCGACGTGAGACGACCCACCGGGCAAGCATGTTGACGACAAGCGTGATGACGAAGAGGGCGAGCCCCATCGCGATGAGCGCCGAGACGCCCGACGCGTTGGCTTCGGGGAACTTGAGCGCGATGTTGGCCGCGATCGTGTTGTGCGCCGACGTGTCGAGGAGGCTGAACGAGTAGGAGAGCCCGGGCGAGAGAATCATGTAGACCGCCATCGTCTCGCCGAGGGCG
>CAZTJX010000337.1:0-1513 GCA_964613755.1 uncultured Demequinaceae bacterium
CATGCGCGGTTCTCAGTTCGCGAGCCAAGTCGAATCCTTCAGCCGATAGCCCGGCCTCGCTCCATGCCCGCGCCTCGTCGGCACTGAAGCCGTCGATGTACCAGCGCGAGGCCGCAGCGCGAGATGGCTCGATGCGATCCCCTTTCTGGTGGTCCGTCCCATGGGGATACGTGAATGGAATGGCGTCGCGGCGGGTGTTGGGATGGAGGGCGCTCCAAGTCTCAAAGCGTTCGATCCAATCGACAACACCCTCGGCGTTTGCTTCGAGCGCCCAACCTTCGATGACCTGCTCTTCTCTTCTCACGCGATCAACGCTAGGGCGGAGGTCCGACAAGACTGGTGATGCGCGGCCGCGCGCCATGGCAGACCCACCTCCGGAATGCTCCCCAAGGAACCCACGCCAAACCGTCTGTCTGACCCTCGCAATACGCTCACATTGACCAAGGAGGTCGAGATGACGGGCAACGACAATCGGCGAGACGTGTCGCCGGACGGCTCAGCCGGGTGGAAGGTAACTGAGCCGGGGAGGGCAACCCCAACGGCACACGCTCCAACACAAGGTGAGGCCGAGCGGGCCGCCAAGACGCAGGTTGCGAATGCGGGCGGCGGGCAGGTGTACGTCCACCGGCCCGATGGCACCATTCGCGACGCAGACACGGTCGCACCGGGAAACGAATCCAAGGCGCGAGACACGAAGCACTAGCGGGGGGCGGGACTGCCGCCCGGCGACCCACGTGCCACGACAGCTCGAGGGGCGATCCGCGCCGCCTTGCGGTGTTCCTGCGCCAGTCGCGCGGAAGCGCCCGCGGCACCTCCTAGACAACGTCGAAGTCCCAGCGCGAGACGGGACGTGCAGACCGGACTAGCCGCCGTCGGGAAGTGGCCGAACGGACCGAGGGCCTCCCAATGTTGAGTCGAGTTGCGATCTTCGCCAGCGGTCAGAGCTAGGCGATGGCGTCCCAATTGGTTCCGACGAAGTCCGCGATGCCTTTCGGCGCATACCGAGGGTATATCTCTTGGAAAGCCATTCTGGCGTCGGCGAATGAGGTGTCCGGAAGCGACTTCAAGCGTTTCGCGAGATACAGCAACGCAACTGTCGGCGATCGCGACTCGGCTTGGTCGCAGTTGATCAGGATGTCTTTCGTCGCGTACCAACGGTCGATGAAGTCCAGGGCGTGTGTGAACCTCTCCACGCCATGCCCTTCATAGTCGAAGTAGTGTGCGGGGCCATCGACCCAGTTGAACGAGAGTAGTTGGCCGTCTTCGAACTCGACGTAGTTCGGGTGACCGGACGGCGGGCGGCTGTCCCAACCCATGATCTCGCAGTGAACCGTCTTTGCGGTGTTCACCACGGCCCAGTCGTCGTTGTCGCGAAGCGTTGCGTCGAGTCTCGTGCCGATGTGCAGCTTTGTGTCCGGGATCCTGATCACGCCGTCGCCTCCTTGCCCTTCTTCCCGGAGGCGCGCGCGATCACCTCGACTAGGAATGGGCTAGGTTGCCCACTCGCTCTCCG
>CAZTJX010000338.1:0-1504 GCA_964613755.1 uncultured Demequinaceae bacterium
CGTCATTTCGGAGACGTGCGAGTTCTCCTCATCGACGGAGTGCGTCAGTGGGTCGCTCAGGAAGCGCTTGACGATCGCATGGACGCCGTTGTCGAGCGTCGCGCTGAAGAGCATGCGCTGGCCGCGAGCGGGTGTTGCGTTGAGGATGCGCGTGACACCGGGCAGGAAGCCAAGGTCGGCCATGTGGTCCGCCTCGTCGATCACGGTGACCTCGATGTTGTCGAGGTGGACGTGGCCCTGCTTCATGAGGTCTTCGAGGCGGCCGGGGCACGCGACGATGATCTCGGCGCCGCTGCGAAGCGCGGAGACCTGGCGGCTCTGGGGGACGCCGCCGAAGATGGTCGTCGTGGTGATGCCGTACGCCCGCGCAAGCGGCTTGATGACGGCGTCGATCTGGGTGGCGAGCTCGCGCGTCGGCGCGAGGACGAGTCCGCGGGGGCGGCCCACCTTGCCGTGTCCGGCGCCGCGGGCGGCGAGGCGCGCGACCATGGGGATGGCGAACGCGAGGGTCTTGCCCGACCCCGTCTTGCCGCGCCCGAGGAGGTCTCGGCCGGCGAGGGCGTCGGGAAGCGTGGCCTCCTGGATGGGGAACGAGGTGGTCTTGCCGTCCGCCGCGAGGACGGTCAGCAGGGGCTTGGGCACGCCGAGCGCGCCGAAGGTCATGTCAGTCAAAGAAGTGGTGCCTTTCAGGGCATCAAGCCGGGGCGGGCGCACGCACGTCCGCCGTCACACCGGCAGTGGTGGCGAAGGCGGCTGGTGCCGCATCCGTTCGCCGAAGAAGAGGTCTACGAGCCTGGCGGCTGCGAGGGCGGCCTAGGCGAGAAGTAAAGCGATCTGCGACGCGGTGGTCCCCGAGGGGCTCACCAGGGGCAACAGTAGCACGGGCGTGACCCCGTGCTAGATCGGCAGGTCCGTCCAGCATTGCAGCTCGCCGGAATCGACGAGGACGCACAGGTTGTAGTAGCTCGCGTCGATTCCGGTCACACCGGAAAGGTTTGCCACGGGCGTCGCCAGCAGGATGGGGGGAAGGGAATTGGGGTATTCGCTTCCCCACAAGCCGATTCTTCCGATCCCCCAGCACGAAACGACACCTCCGATGCGGCGGACGCACACGAACCCTTGGCTGGCGGCGACCTCAACCGCGTCGTCGATGCCCGCGACGGACTTGGGCGGGACGTCGACCGCTTGCTGCCCGTCGCCCAGTTCGCCGAATTGGCCGTATCCCCAGCAGGTGACCGTGTGGTTGGCATGCACCACGCACGCGGTGTATTCGCCAACGTCGAGGTCGACGGCGTCGGCGATACCTGCCACCTGAGTCGGCGCAGGATCTGTCGTGTTACCCGGCGTTCCGAATTCGCCAAAGTGGTTGTGCCCCCAGCACCATACGGTTCCCTCATCGAGCAGGGCACACCCGAAGAAGTATCCACCGGCGACTTGCGTCGCTGGACCGGGTAAGTTGAGCCTCTTCGGAACGGCGACGTACACCCCGCCGACCTCGAATCCC